>JBMFVP010000022.1:0-25628 GCA_049965935.1 Thermocladium sp. | reverse complement strand
GGGAGGTCTAGACTATAGTCCTGATACTAAAAATATGCTTAAGTCTCTTGGGGTCAATGACAAATATCTTCCAGCCATGATTAAACCAGGTGAAGCATTAGGTCCTCTTTGTCTCATTAAGAGGGCCCTCTACTATAGATTCAGCCAAAGGAACTCCATCTTCGATAGCACAGATAATGTAGCATTTGCATGGTATGCGGTACATGGCAATGATGTTGGTCAGAGAATCGTCAATAATAAGGAATGCGATAAGGTTAAAAAATACATTGAACCTACTAATGGAGCAAGAGATACTACATATCTATGCGATGATCCACTTAAATGCACACTTGAAGATGCACGCAATATTTTCAATAAATGTATCGATGTTGATAATGATTTGCTCAAAAATGTATGGAGTGACTTATCTAACAAATTAGGAGTAAAACTCAATCTCGATATCATAAATCCAGATAAATCACTTCTCATGTTCAGATCCAATTATGGCATACTTAAGGGAGATGCAGATAATATCGGTAAGTTAAGTACCGGGGAAATACCCGTAGAAAAGAATTATTATAATTTGCTTACTAAGGAGTTACCAAACGTAAATAGAACGATGGAATGCAAATATAATACTATTTATAACATTATGAATAGTTTAGGTGGTTTCATAGTATCATTTACATATTTAATGACCCTATCCATGTCTCTAATTACAACTTCACTAAAGGATATAAGGACAACAAACTATAAATACTATTCAACTCCAGTTTCTAGTCTAATATTCAGTGCGGGTGATGATGTTTTAGCCTTAGTGCCTGTGGAGCTAGCATTAAGCATTATAGGCGATATGCGTAGGAATTACTGGGGTGATAAGAATGGATTCCATAAAATTGGAAATTACTATATGCCTACACCCGCGGTCAATGGTTTTGGCAAGAGTTTCTCAGTGAGATTCGTCAACATAATGGATAACATGAAGAACGAGATCAAAGCAACAATACGTGAACTAGAAGAGACCAGTAAAAGATCGATTTGGGAACTAGGATCAGATAAATTTAATAAAGATTCATTAACAATAAGCGAGTCCAGAACCAACGTTAAGGCAGTGTTTCCGCTTAGCCTGGGAACATTAAGTGATGTGGCTGAGATGGTGAGTGTTTTAAATAAATTATTCATAGCCAGACTAGGTCACGTGATCAGCAGCAACTTACCCGAAGACTCTGCTAGGTATATGCCAATTATTAATGAACTAATATATAATAATAAACATGACATGTTATATGATATATGGACCATGTTAATTAGACGAAATATAATGGTACTCAATTATGTCAAGGATGATATAGTTAAGGAGTTTTCATTATCCAGCATGAAAATAGACTCTAATATTAGGCTTAAGTTCGATGAGAGGTCCAGTGAGGCTCATCCACTTTATGAATTGATCAATGCATATAAGATACTGAGGGGATATCCATGAGTAATTATAAGGTACTGTCTATAAAGCCACTAGAGCCTCTTCATCTAGGGCTTAGGAATATAGGGAATGCTGAAGAATTTTCAATCGATGAAACCGCAGCAACGCCATTACCAAGTACAATACTTGGCATGTTGGGCAATGCCATGGACATAATGCTTAATATTGACTGTAGAAAATATAAAGAAAATGGTCTATATGATTTTGAAGACATAAAGTTATTAATACAGGAAACAATCAATTGCAGCCCGGACCTTAAAGCAACCAGTAGTACGGAACCATGTCTCTGGGGGGCATTGATACGCATAAGCAATGAGAATCATGTGCCAATTAACACGATGGGAATTAAAATAACAAATCTAAATCAATATATAAATACAGCATTGATTAGTTCTAAGGATAATAAAGAAACAATGATGCTTGATACTAATAATAACTTATCCGGTTTCGCTGAGGCAAGTACGAGGATCGGCATAAATATAGGCGATGCGGGTGTAGTTAATTCAATGTTTGAATCCTCGTATATAAGCTATAAAACAGGACTAGAATTAATTTATGTAATTAGGGAACCTAGGAAAAGGATCAATACAAACATAATAAGGCTTGGTGGAGAGAATAGAGCAGCATTATTGAATTTAATGGACGGGATGTATATACCAAGAAATGGTGAGTATGCAGTGGCGTTGCAGCCAATATTGATATACAGTGAAAAACCGGCTTACATTAATGAAGTTAAGGGTCTTGAATGTGTAGAGGAGATATATGGCATCTTCAATGGGGAGAAATTCAAGGTCAGGACAACCAGCATTGGACTTGGGTTCAGTGAAGTATGTGGATTTAGGAGACCAATTCTCCAAGCATTGCCTCAGGGAACTGTGCTAAAATTAAGGAAGGAAAGCAAGTGCGTCAATGCAACGGCAATAGGATTACTATCCGAGTTAGGCTATGGGTCAATATATAGGGTGCAACTATGAATAATAAGGTAAAGACACTTTATATAGCTGCTTGGGGAAACCCATTAACATGGGGAAAAACAACATATAAGTGCGATAATGATGAGGAGAAACAGGGTTATTCATCCATAGTCTGCGAGCAATCTAATATCGACAAATATATAATATTCGTGCTTGACAGCATCATAACCGCAAGTGTTGATATTGGTGAAAATAGGCCTTATAATAATGAAGCTGTTGAATTACTATATATGATTAATGGGATTAGAATAAGTAATAACAATAATAGAATAAGCGTAGAGCCGAAGATTTTTGAGGAAAAATCTTGGCGAAATGCAATTAATGAGTATGTAAGGGGGCTTGTAAGTCGTATAATGCCCAATTTTAGTGATGAGAAGCTAGATCTAATAATAACGCCAGCCCTAGGTAAGTTGGGCGGATGGACATATGATGGCCGTTATGAGTTTATACAGATTAAGCTGTTGGGTGACTTGTGGGGATCATTGGAGAAATTATATGATAGTGAAATTAAAAATCTAGATATAATTCTCGACTTGACTCATGGCATTAATTTTATGCCATCATTAATGATATACGTGGCAAGACTTGCCGCATCATTAGCTCTGCTTAAAGGCAGCAAAACCGTAACGATAAAGGCCTATAATGCTATATCAAGTGGCCAGCAGTATGAGTATGTGAAGGTATTTAGCGAGCAATTAAGGTACGTTGTATTGCCCGACGATCCTAAGGATTCTGTAGTTAAAGCCTTTATGAAGGGGATGCCACTTGCCGTGTATAAATTATGCAGGAAGCATGATGATCAACTTAAGCCAAACATTAAGATGGATATTGATAAAAATAATAAAATCATTAATTATAGTTGCAATGTCAAGTTTATTAAATATTATGAATATTTGCTCAGGAGTCAGATATGTAGTAAAGCCACAAATAAGCTTAATAATCTAATGAAGAGCGATTTATTTAGTAAGATAGGGTATGTAGTTGATAGGTTAGTTATTAATGAATTAAATAATCTATACAAAGCAATTCATGATAATGAAATTAACGGCCGGATAAAGTATAGAGATATACGGAAAAATAGGCAAGAGGAAGAAAATAGGCCTGATATTGAAAATCAAGATGTGTTTGAGAGAAATGCAGTGGCTCATGCGGGGCTCCTAGATGAATATACATACATAGAGAAGTGTGAAGATGATTACTGTATAGATGTGGATAAGGAAATGCTTAAGAAACTAAGTCTATCAAATGATGATTAATCGGAAATAATAAATAATTGACTTTGTTTTCTATAAGGTCCAAATCCTAATGAGACCACATAGCTACTGCTTTATTCATTTATTATTAATACCCTTATTTTAGTTGGGTCCAAAGATGCTGAGGCCATTATCCGGCGCCTTAAATGATGAAGCGATCCTTGATAATTCCTCCCTAATGGCATCAATGCCAACCCTATCCACTAATTCGCCTGCATCCTTGCAGTTGTGCTTCTCCAGCATCCCAAGTAAGGCTTTAGTTATTGTCTCAGCTTCATTGGGATCCACCGTACACACGACCTTGCCAAGTCTCGTTGGACCGCCGCCAACCGTAACTAATATCCTAGTCCTAGACCCAAAGGGTTCTAAGCCTATGTCTGAAACCCATGACAATCCGCAATCATGTGTGCAACCACTTATATGAATACTTACTGGTTTATCTCCCTTCAAATTAACGTGTATCTTGGAGCCAAGGCCGCTTGTATCTATTAGCCCCGGTGGGCATAATTCGCTGCCTAGACAGGCTATAGTGGCTGGCCCATCATGGCGAAATGGGCCTGGATCCCTAACCTCGTAACTCAGCTCCCCATCTATATCCTTCACCGGCACATAGATGGTTTGATTATTGAATAGTACCACGTATCCGAGGCCATGCTCATCAGCGAGGCCAGCAATCTTCTCAAGATCCTCAGCCTTAACCCACCCCGTTGGGTAATGGATCCTAATTATCTTGGAATCAATGAAGTGGGGACCTATGGATGGCTTGGGCAGATTTGGCTTAACCTTGCTCGCGACCTCGAGGATCCTGTCCCTAATCCAATCAATGCCATGCTTATTGGGAACCCACTTGAATCCACGCCTCTCTCCACTCATCTTAAACACATCGATTGCGCCCACTATTATTGGCAATAAATCATCGATATCAATATCGGTGAATATTAATTTGGCCGTGAAGGCATGCTCGCCAACGCCGCCGCCCAGGTATATGTCGAACTTGCCATTAGCCTTAGCAACTATACCGATATCCTGGGAGATCGGGATTGCGCACGCTTCTTCACACGCGGATATGGATATCTTGAACCTATGCGGCATGGATGCCCCCTCATACTCAGCCCTATGCCTGAAGTAATCTCCTATAAAGGTGGAGAGGGCCTCGGCATTCACGTGCGCGTAGGGACAATGATTGCTTGGGCATGGTATTGGATTCCTCACAGAATTACCGCAAGAATCCCGTGGATCAAGATCAACATCCCTAAGCCTTGAAACTACTTCATCAAATAACCTATAATCAACCTTAACTATCTCTACATCGCCCCTCGTGCCGAGCATGGCCCTGCCATCACCGTACTTCCTGGAAACCTCTGCAATTATCCTGAGCTGATTAGAGAACCATTTGCTGGGATCCTTATTAATTCCCTGCCTAATCCTTATTGAGATCCATGGATTATCACCGCGGTTCTTATAAATTCCCTCGTGCCTTCTCGGGTAAATGGCCTTATGAATATCCGAATACTTGAATGTGGACATGCCCCCTAATAAAGTAAGCCATTTATTAAATCTGAACCATAATACCACCATGAAGGATGCGGATAAATTAAGTCACATATTGAAATACACATATTGAAATAGGAGGAGAATTGTCTTCTCTTATTATTATGGTAATCGAATTATTGCTTAACGCTTTAAAATGATTAATGCATTACCCGCAAGTGTATGGATTAAGCAGTAGACAATGGGTGCAGGTATTGGCGGCTTGGTCCGGATGGTTACTGGATGGCTTCACCACAATAGCTTACGCCCTAGTTGCAGTGACGATAAGCACAATAATGCTGCCGCCCAACTTAGGAAAACTAGGGTTAATCGTGACATTCGCTGGATTCGCCGTGGAGGCATTGGCGAGACCAATTGGTTCCCTCATCTTCGGCAATTACCTTGGGGACAAGATCGGTCGCAGAAACATGCTTGCAATAACTGTGCTGGGCTTCTCTATATTTGGCGGCGCTAAGGGTATTCTCCCAACATATGAAGAAGCCGGGCTCCTGGCTCCCATTCTTCTCTACTTGCTTCTATTCGTTGAGGGAATGTTCGCCGGGGCTGAGTATGGGGGAGGAACAGCGCTAGTGATGGAGAGTATACCGCCCGAGGGGAGGGGGTTCATTGGTTCCCTAATACAGAGCGGCTTCGGGGTGGGTTACTTCATCATGGCCGCCATATTCGCCGTCATAAGTCATGCCTATGGACCAATTGAGTTCCAGGAATATGGCTGGAGAGTTCTATTTCTAATACTATTCATACCTGGCGCCTTGGCCTTCCTCCTCAGGAGAATGGCCTACGAGAGTCCAGTATTTGAGGATCTACTAAGGAAGCAGGCAGTCGAGAAGGTTCCCCTCATCGCCATGTTCAGGGAATCCACGGGCAAAATATTTACTGCCCTACTAATAACCACCGGCCTACTCTTCATAAACACGGCGACGCTGAGCTTCTACCCGGGCTTCATGGAGATGATGAAGTACCCGAATTACTTGGTTGGAGAGTACGTAGCTATCATTAATTTAGTCTCACTACTAGGCGTGTGGATCGGGGGAGCACTCTCCAATACGGTTGGGGGTAGGCGTAGAAGCATGCTACTATACGCAGCCCTATTCACTGCGACAACGGGTCCTCTCCTCATTATAGGAAGCATGGGTCCAACTTATGCTCTCCCAGCCTTCAGCGTGCAGGCATTTCTAGAGGCGGCGATCTTCTCCGTCATTCCATCATTTCTATCCGAAAGCTTCAGCGAGCGATACAGGTCCACGGCAGTTGGCTTCACATATAATGGGGGCGCAATAATAGGCAGCACCGCCATCTCCATAATATTATCGCTAAGCGAGTTAATTGGCTTACTGCCTGCCTGGGTGATCTCCATATACTTGGCATCAACGGTAATGCTGATTGGAATACTAGCCTCGAAGGAAACTTGGCGCAAAAACTGAGATACACATTTGGCCACCCAAGATAATTCAGCAATGAATAAGACCCTTGATCTCCTCTTAACTAGGACAATACTGATGCCCATAATTATCTTTATAACTAATGAGGCGCAGTTAATTGGCGTGAAGCCACTGATTATAATAGTTGAGGAGAATTTGGGAGCAGCCGTAATGCTCTTAAGCGACGAGACGGGTCTACCCGTGATTAATGATGTGGGGCCCGGCATTCTCCCTATAAGGGATGCATCCCAGGGAGCCAAAGTATTGAGTAGATTAAGCGGCATGGATGAATTGCCTCAAATAATAATAGTAATCAGCAGAACTGTTTGGAGCAATTTGATGGAGAAAATGGCGCCGCTTGACGTGGCTCGATTATTGATGAGGATAGAGGTCAGGACTGCTCGGCTCTAGTTTCCCCTGCTAAGCTCTATTACTACCTTCTTCCCATCTATATCCCACTCCTGCATTAAGCCGCTTCCGCTGGGCTGCTCCATTAATACCTCGGTCCGCGTCTCCCCCTCTATATAGCTCTTCATCCTAGTAACCGCTGTAAGCAATTCCTCATCCTTAGTGCCTATTCTTGCCTTAGCCCGCTCCTCCATTTGCAGATTAAGCTTACTTCTCATTACCTGTATCCTCCTTATCAATTCACGTGCAAGCGCCTCATATAGGAGCGCCTCATCCATATGCTTGCTCAAGCATATCCGCAGTCCACTTACCTCGAGCGATTCATAATTTTCCCCGCACTCCTCATCCGTGAACCTAACAGTCTTGACATTAGTTAGAAAGGCCAGCACATCCTCATGCTGCTTAAGGGCCGCAGAACCCTTACCGCTTATTACTAACTCCTTGAGGGGCCACCTCAGCTTCACCCCTATCTTATTCCTAATATTAGCCGTCTGGGAAGCTATCTCGAATATTAGGTCAAACGTTGTCTCTAGATCGCCATTTATCAATTCCTCGTTTGGTTCCGGCAACATCAACATGTGCACGCTCTCCGGTCCATCCTCCATGCTCTTAAGGAAGGCTTGGTACAGGTACTCCGTCGTGAATGGTACGAACATGGCGCCGACCACTATTGCTGCCCTGAGAGCCTCATAAAGAACGGTATAAGCGATCAGTTTCTCCCTTGTCTCGCCCTCCATCCATGCCCTCCTCCTCATTAGCCTTATGTATCTGTGGCTTATGTCCTCCACGACGAAATCCATCCACTCCCGCGCAGCGTGGTGAAGCTCCATTTTATCCATGTGCTCCCTCACTGACTTAATCATCTTATTAGTCACGGAGAGAAGCCAGAGATCCTCGGGCCTAGCTTGATCCATTTCCTTAACCAGTTTCGCAGGTGTAAAGCCGTCGAGCTCCATGTATGTCTTGGCAAACTTAACCGAGTTCCACAGCACTCCCAGGGCATTGAGGGATAGCTTGACTTCATCTGGATTAAACGCCAGTGCATCGCCCGGCGCCGATTTAGTGAGGAGGTAAAGCCTCAATGCATCTGCTCCATACTTGTCCAGCATGTCCTGTACCCACGTTACATTACCCTTGCTTTTGCTCATCTTATGCCCATACTTGTCCAGTATGTGTCCCTGGATCAACATTGACTTATACGGTGCCTTACCCATCCAGAGAACCGAGGTGGCGAGTAGGGAGTAGAACCAGCCCCTTGTCTGATCCACGGCCTCCGTCACCCAATCAAAGGGGTAAATCAAGGCCCACTCCTTGTTCCGCAATCCATCTGGGCCAGCTATCCAAGCAACTCCGCTATCCAACCAAACATCCATCACGAACGGCTCCCTAACCCACTCCCCACACTCTGTCTCTATCTTAACCATGTCTATCCATGGCCTATGAACCAATTTCTCGGGCGGCACATTGGGCAGTTGCTTAGCCGCCTTCCGTAATTCCTCGAGTGAACCTATCGCCATTACCTTGCTCGGATCATTCCTGCACCTCCATATTGGGAGAGGCGTTCCCCATATCCTCGACCTAGATATTGTCCAGTCCCTTATATTGGCTATCCAATCATCAAACCTATTCCTCAAGGACTCGGGATACACCACTACCTTCTTGAGTTCCCGTGTCATGGTCTCCCGTAGACCTGATATTCCGAGGAACCACTGCTTATCGGCCCTATATATGAGCGGTGTATTGCATCTCCAGCAATGTGGATACTGATGCATCACTTCATCCCTATGGAGAAGCAGGCCCCTTGATTTCAAGTCCTTAATGACGAGAGAATTAACATCCAGGAAGTACTTGCCCTTAAATGGACCAGCACTGAATACTCCATTTATCTCGACGGTATTCGTTACGGGAATGCCGTGTCTCTTGGCTGCCTCGAAGTCCTCCGGCCCATGGGCTGGCGCGATGTGGACCAAGCCTGAACCGTCCTCCAAGGTCACGAAATCTGCCGTTATGACCTTATGTATATCCCCTCTATATACGTGCTCGTACTGGAGTCCCTCAAGTTCCTTCCCGCTTACGGTTTTCAACACCTTATAATTATCGATGCCAAATTTATGCATGAGCTGCTCCACAAGGTTCTCCGCCACGATTAGCACCTCCTTCCCAACATCAACATAGGCATACTTGAATGATGGATTAACCGCCACAGCTTCATTATCTATCAATGTCCAAGGCGTTGTTGTCCAAATCACTAGGTATGTATTCTCCTCACCCAGTGCCTTGAACTTCACAAATATGGCTGGATCCTTCCGCTCCTTATAGCCCTGATCCACCTCAGCATCGCTTAGTGCTGTCTCGCACCTCGGACAGAACGGTAATACCCTATAATCCTCGAAGAGGAGACCCTTCTCCCATGCCATCTTCACCAATGACCACACATGCTCGATGTACTGCGGCTTACGCGTCTCATAGGCATTATCGGTGTCAAGCCACACACCTAATCTATCGGTGCCTATCTCAACCCACTGCTTCAGGTAGTGATCCACCAATTCATTACACTTTTCCGAGAACTTATCAAGCCCAACCTGCTCTATCTCCTTCTTGCTGGATATCCCCAATGCCTTCTCTGCCTCAAGCTCCACAGGCAAACCCTGCTCATCCCATCCACCCTGAGCCCAAATTGAGTACCCCAGCATATGCCTATAGCGAAGCACAGCATCCTTATACGTCCGGCCCCTTGCATGCCCAACATGGGGGAACCCATTCACTGTCGGGGGACCCTCGAGAAATGTGAATCTACCCCTTGGGCCCACCGCGTTGAGCCACTTATGCTTGATTTTATTTAGCCTCCAGTACTCAAGTACCTTGCCCTCTATTGTTTTTGAACTGAATGAACCCTCCAACCCAAAATCAATAACAGACACCGCTACTAACCTAATAAAATGGACTTAAAAATATTGCTTAACCGGGTGAGGAATACAATAATTCATCACCTTCATCCTAAAGAGCGAGATACGCCAAGGACTTTGATTTGCCGTTATGGATATTGCTCACCCCCCCCCACTAAACCTCGTTTCCCTTGAAATTGTTAAGCCTCTAGTTGCTTATATAGGTACGCCTTTTGGGGATTAGTTAATTGAAGCAATGCATTTATGAGGTCACTGCTAACTTCGCTTGCGTTTCTAATGAGTAGGGTCCTCACATAATCGAGGAGCCTAGTATCTATCCTGACAATTGTATCAACGGTATCAAGTATATAGGGGTACCCAGTATTAGTTGTTTGCCCCGCTAGGAAGCTAATCACCTTATTGAGACCAAGCCCCCCAAAATCAAGCACCTCTATCTTGGTGGCTATTGCTGAATTCATCGCCTTATAGAAAGCCACCTCGACTCCCCTCAATGACCCCAGCTCCGAATTGAACACGACCTCCAAGTTGCTTCTCCCCTCCTCGAATCGCCGTTTACGTAGGTACTCCTCATCGCTCCAACACTTCAAGTAATTCACCTCCACCCACTTCGGGAGAAGCTCACCGAAGGTCCCAAGCTCAATGTATTGCCCCCTATCAAGCATCATACTCATCAATAATTTATCGTTAACTGGGAGACACTTACCCATTAATGCTGAGACATACTTAGACCTAACCCTCTTCACCACCCCCACTATGGTTGTTCCAGTTGCCTCTGCCTCCTTCAGTAATCGCTTCATGGTTTTCTCAACAACGCTTCTCTCGCTTCTCTTGCTGGGCAAGTTATAGGGAAGCGGGTGGAGGGCTATGTCCCCATCAAGGACAATTAGATCCAGCTTCCTGGAGCCTCGCTTCTTCTCATTCATTAACCTCACGGCTAATTCGCGCTCCATTATCGATGAGCGAAACGCCACCGCCTTCTCCACCTCATTGGTATCCTCGAAAAACACAGTCCCCGTCACGAATTTATCCGCTTCATTGCCGGTGTTGCCCACGTAACCATAGGCCACTACGGTCAATACTCCCCCCACTAACTCCAGCGCTGGATCGGCATAGCTTGAATCAATGGCGTATGCCTTAAGATCATCCCCTCCCCCACTTATGGGTTTAACCCTATTGCCGAGAAGCATCTTCACCTCATTAATTATATTAGATGACTCCGTTCCCTTCATCCGCTCAACTATGTTCTTGACATCGACAAATATGGAGAGCAGGAGAGGCGGATCAATCCAGAAATCAATTGAGGAGGTCTCCATCCCTAATCCACCTCCCTCACCTTGAGAAGGAGGGGTTTCCTCAAGGGATTCATTAGACCGGCCACAAAGAATTCCCTAGTGCCGAGCTGGGAGAGAGTTGCCTCGCTTATATCAGCTATGTCCAGGTATGCGCCTATCTCCTTTAAGTCGGCCTGCGCCGAGAGCCTGGAGAAGAAGACGGTGCCCAAGTTGGCTCGCACGCTTGACTTAATGTCTCTAGCTATTCTTTGGCTAGCCAATAGAAGCGATAATCCCCACTTCCTGCCCTCCCTAACCGTGGTCTCAATGGAGTCCTTGCATATGGTCCACTCATCTTCTGGAGCATAATTCTGCGCCTCATCTATAACAAAGACCAGGTTAGCCGGCACCGTAATACTGCCCCGCTTAACCATTTCCCACGCCGAATCAATCACGTCCGCTATTATTGCCTGCTTAACCGTTAAATCCGTGTCGGCGCTCAGATCTATCGCGGCAATGCCGCCCTCAATAGCCCTCCTAACAACGTCGCTTGGTTCCACAACCCTCTTATTGAGCTCGTCGAAGAAGGAATCATCAATGAAGTACTCGATGAATAGCTTAGCCTTCTCCACAGAGGAGTCCCTAGCCCCAACTCCCCTCATCTTCTCAACTAGGTGCCTCGTGAAGCCCGCCTTGTTCCACTTAACCTCTCTAGAGGGCTGTGGATCAAGGAGTAGCGTCTGTTTTTTCTTGCCCTCATCCTGCATCGTATACGTTATTGTGGCTACCTCAATGTACTCGCCGTAGCTCTGCCATCCAAGCCTTGCCTTGCTAGCTATCACGGAGGCTATTGTGGGAGGGCTTATCTTGATTTCCTTGGATGATATGACATGATCCTTCATGAATGGAACGTAATCCACTCCACTATGATCGAAAACTATCACCTTATACCCGACCCTCCGCAGCTCGCCTATTAACCCCCTTATTAGTCTAGACTTCCCGACTCCAGTTGCACCGAAGACCCCAATATGGTAATTAACGAAGTAGTGATCCAACTTAATCGACCAATTACTGTACTTATGGCTGCCTACGTTGATTCCGGCGGAGGCCTTTAAGTAATCATTAAGAACCGTGCCGTCCCTCACTAGGAATACCTTGGAGCCAGGCGTAGCCACGTGACTCACCTCAGTGCTTAACCCGCTCGGCGTTATCATGCCATACAGCCTAACTATGCCGTTAGTGAATGGCATAAGCATTGATTGATCCATTATCTCTGGCCTATCAACGAAGGGATTCCGAACCCTATCCCTCACCAGCGGCTCCAGCTTAGTTATTCTGCGCACCACGCCGAAGAATAATTGATCCTTAAGCGAATCATCCTTGACGAGGGCCAATTGCTCCTCCACTGCATTATCCTCGGATTTTCTATAGAATTGTATGGGGATGGCCAAGGAAGAGGCACCGCTAACCGTTATGCCGATCTCTATGCAGCACTTTCCAAGCAGCGAATCTATGCCCATGGCTTATGGTATTCATCAAGGTATATAAACGTGACATATATTTTGACTATGGGCAATGCACTCCAAAAATATCGGTGCTCACCTGAATGCTTTTATAGTCCGAGAACCTGGATTAGATTAATGTTATCGATACCCCTAGTGAAGAGACTGGAGCCCTTGGATAATATAGAGAATGTATTAATGGATGAATTGAGTAGGTATAGGAAATTCGATATACCAATAGAGGTGGAGTACAGCGAGGACATAAAGAAGCCAATGCACATATTGGTGGGGCAATTCATGGAGAAGGACTCAATGAAGCTAGTGGAAGCGATTTACCTAAACGACGCAAATGAGGCCTATGATCACCCACCCCTCACGGTTCAATACGAGCAGGGATCAACTAAAATCATTTCCCCCCTATACATAATAGACATGTACGGCGGCGCATTAATGCTTAAACAATACACAATCAACCTAGCAAATAGGTCAGTCACCATGGATAACATAAAAATAGTCTTGATAGGAAAGAAATTCGAGAAAATAAGGGATAAAGTCAAGACGGCTAGGGAACAACCTGAACGCAAACAACAACAAACATACACCATCTAGCACTGCGAATCCAGCACCTAAACTACCTCATCCTTATTAGAAAATAATCTCGAGCAGAGTCCTTGAAGCTCTTCTACCTTAGTGGAAAGTGGATCCTTTACCATATGGGATTGACAAGACCGAGATATAGGTGATGCTGAATCATGAAACTCCTAGACCATTCCACGCGCAGGATTGCTCCCCATAGTAATGCCCCAATTGATCTTAACTAGGGCTCCGGGTATTAACCCATCCACTATATGCCCAAGCCGCCACGCCGCCCAATGCGGCGCCTATTAATGCTTGGGAAAACATATAGGCAATGATCGACGCCACAACTAAGATCAAGGCAATTACGTGCCTCCTGAGGACTAGGGGAGACGCTATAGCCGCAACATAGAGAGTTGGTTGACCTGTGAAAAGCACCATGCCTGCTCCAAGCGATAGGCCCAGCCCCATTGAGTCAATAAGGGAGACCCCTATGCGCTTCTGCCTAGGTGCCTCGCTTCCCCTCATCAATACTGCGCTAATGATGGCAGCCACATATGATGCAATTGATATGGATAATGGCAGCCAGTAACTTCGTAGCATCAGGAATGCAATTGATGATGAAGAAGCCATTAATGATACTGATTCCCAGGTCCGGAGCGATAAGTAAGCGGAGTCCCCGATCCCCATTAGGAGACCGGCAAAAATCGTTGGAACCAGAATCAACCACTTCGATGCGCCCATATACATTATGATGAAGATGGCAACGTATATCCATGACCACGTTATGTTGATCAATGGTCCAACATAGTGAGGCGACCTCAACCGTACTCCCTGCATAATGACAATGCCCATATAGTAGGGAATCAATGGGATTAAGGCGGAAATCATGGGTAGACCCGCCTCCCTCATAGTTAATGGAAGCAATAGGAACGAGACCAGATTCAATGTGCGCGATATAGATGAGGCGGGGCCTAGGCCCTTCTTCAATTGATTCACCCTAGGGCTTCAGCAATATTTTCCCAATCTTTCTGCCGCTTCTCAAATCATCCAACGCCTTTCCAAAGTCCTCCAATCCATACTTGGACACGACAGGCTCTACGGCGTGGATTCTCATTAATTCAAAGGTTCTCCAGATATCCTCCCTATGGGCAGCCACATTACCTATTATTGATATGTCCTTCATTATGGCGTAGCCTAATTTGAACTCATAGGCTTCATCTGGATTAACATTCCCTATCAACACTAATCTGCCCCCCATTCTAAGGCTTCTCATCGATTCTCCCAGGGTCGGCGTCCCCACGTTTTCAACCACTACATCAACCTCGCCCATCCTCTTCTTGACTTCATCGCTGAACTTAGATCCAACGATCACGTCATCCACGAATCGCCGTAATTCCTTGGCTTTATCCTCATGATTAGTCACCGCAATGACTTTGGCCCCCATTGCCTTCGCCAATTGAACCGCATGAATGCCGACCCCACCCCCAGCCCCCGTCACTAGCACGGATTCCCCGGGAATCAGCGAGGCCCTCCTCAATCCCTTATGAATCATGGCCAGCACGCAGGGAGTTAGAACGGCCAATTCATCGCTGATCCATGGCGGAACCTTCACTAGGGCATTCCCAGATATGCTTGCCTTCTCTGCGAAGAAGCCATCAACGTCCTCGCCATAGCTCCTCCTGGCTCTGCAATACACTTCCTCTCCCTTTAGGCACATATCGCATGTTCCGTCGGGTTCATAAAGCATTGGAACCACCCTATCGCCGGCCTTATATCTAGGATCCATTGATTCAGCTACTATGCCCACCGCCTCATGGCCGAGGACAACTGGGAACCGCATTCTGGGGTAGTACCCCATCAATTCCAACAAGTCCCTATAACAAAGGGAGGCATATGTCACGGACATAACCACGCGGCCTGGAGTCGCCGATGGCTCCTTAACGTCAATTATCGAGTAATTCATCTTTCCATTAACTATTACTGCCCTCACGCCACTGATTCCCAGAGAAACTTTAAAGTATTAACTTCAAAAAGGTTAAGAATCAATAATATAATGGTTTTTAGGCCCTCTCCATTGCCCAAGGGCGTTAATAATTATGAGGGGGCTAAATAGATTAATTGGTTAGAACTAGCATTGTATCCAATGGCTATTCCCTGCGGATAAGAATACTCGCTCTGTGAACCATTTATTGTTACCTGGGATCCATTAATCGCAGTGTATTGGATCTCAGTGACGGGAGTCACATTATAGTAGGCCCTATTGGCAACTATGTATCCATGCATTGCGGCATTGGAGAGAGGCGACAAGTCGCTGAACGATGTGGTGTTGTAAAGATTAAGCTCAGTGAAGTGAGTGACCACATATATCGTAACCAGTGCTGCTCTATCCGCGGCTAGTACACCGTGATAAGTGGATGGGTACCAGGGCGTATCGGATATTCCCCTGATTATAACCCAGGGAATGCCTAGTTGTGCATTGGCATATGCGAATCCAAAGCCCTCGTTCTCCCCTGCATCGGTTTCGTAAAGAGCGTTCTGGGCCTCCATCCAGGAAAGAGGCTCAGTCCATTGATTAGCCGATCCTATTACCCCAACTATTAACCTGGCCGGTATGGAGCCGGTCACGTTTAGCCCAGTTACGTCGATTAGCGATGTATTTCCAAGCATATTAGCCGCCGCCTCCGCTGTTTGCACTAATCCTAGCGAGGCCGGCAGTATGGCTACATAAACGTAATTGGGACTTGGGGTGCCGGGTCCATATCCATACATGGAGGCGTTCTGGGGCATTGGCCCCTCCTCGCCGTAGGTGGTTATTAGCGACTTGCTTATCATTGATGCATTGTTCAGCACCATCTCGACGCCGGTGTAATCGCTTTGGAATCCCCTATTATGGTAATGTATTGATGATTTATCGACCACAAATGCCCCGATAACGACGTCTCCAACCCTAACATTTGGATTCCTTGACCCAGCTGTTCCGCTAAGTATGGCTGCTATTACGTGGAAGTGAGTATCCATTAAGTAGGTTGCTAGCTCGGCTGCATACTCCTTCTCACCGCTCCTAACCAGTACCACGGGTCGGCCATTTATTGATCCCAAGTAGAATGTATAGCCATCTATGTAGGCCACAGCTTGAACTTTCATTGCGGCAAGTATGGGTGCCTCCTCCATTGCCATGGGCGTCACTATTCCTATGCGGGGTACCGTGATGAGTGATAGGGCTGTGCTCAGTGGGAGTTCGGTGCCATTTATTGATTTAATGCTTAATCCATTCAATTCAAGCGATTCAATGGTCTTACTGTATGCATTAGATATTTCGTATTCTTGTGCCGCCACTATGATGGCTGCAACAACGGCCAGGGCCAGCACTATTATTGCGATTTTTTGGGGAGTCACACCCCCGGCTTTTTCGTTTCCCATATAAATAATTATAATAAAATCCCATATATAAAAATTGTGGATACTAATAAAATTTTATTATAATTATTTAAACAACTGATTACAAAAATGAGCCATGGATTAATCCTCGGTCTCCGGAATGAATCTCCGCAGTATTGCGTAGTAAAACGCCATACTAAATATAGCAGCGAAGAAAATCGCCGAGAAAAGCATTGTATAGATCGCCGCCAATGGAAGGGTTATCAATTCATCAAGCATGCCTGCAGCGCTTACTCCACCCATGCCCTCCACAAATATGTATGGATACCTAGCCATATCATTGGCATACTCCATTATCAGCATAACGACCTCGGACAAAATGCCGAGAAACATAATGAGCCGCCTAGGCAATTGATCCCTCATCGATAAGTACAGCGCGTAAGTAGCCAAGGCGCCGAGGATTATGGCTAACGCGATCCCAACGTAGAAGGCGGGATAAACTAACACCGACGAATCAGAGTAGCCCAGGAGTGGGCCCCCTATGTTTCCTGCAACATAGGGCGAGTAATGGGCCAGCATTGCATAGTAATATCCACCAGCCGCTGCCTGCGCTGGAAGAAGTGCAAGCCCTATTCCCAAAGATATCTTGATGCCCTGCCGATCAAGGTTATCCTTGGTAGCCAATATAGCCGCCACTACGAATGCTCCAATATCCACTGCGCCTATTAACGTGTGGAGAATCAGCGGTGGGTAAAGGGGATTCATGAGCGGGGATGAATTAGCTGGATCAAGGGGTGAGTACGCCATTCCTGCAAAGAAATACCTAAACCCAATTGGGACCAGGAGAACCGAGACTAGAAGCGGCAAGCCAAGGAAACTATGCCACCGCGGATCGATTCGTCCCCATAAGTGCCAATATATAGCTATTAACGGTATGCTAATCATTATGCCAGTCAAGGCTATGGCAACTGGGTAGAAATATGCATTCATGAATATGGCTGTCATGCTGGGATAGAGACCAGCCATTAGCACGGTCAATATTGTCCCCCAAACGCCTCCAAATAGGTCTGAAATAACCAGTATCTTGAATACTTTCCGGGAAAGTAGCTCTAACCCAGGGTTCCCTCTCCTGTAAGCCACGTACCTCACTATCACGGTTATTGCCGCTGCACCAATTATCACATTAACGAATACCAAATGCATCAGCAATACGAAGCCGAGAACCATGAACGAAAAGAGAACCATGCCCATAACTAATCACCGATTGCCCCCCTTATTCTATCAAGTAATTCTGGCCTAGTTGCTGCGTAGTACATAGCCACGGCGCCCCCAATAGCTACTGCAGTAAAAATGACATATACAATTACTTCAAATAATGGGGTGATTTGTATGGGAGTAACTACCTCATTTGTGGTGACTAATCCATAAATGGTCCATGGCTGTCTTCCCACCTCCCTCGCGGCCCAGCCACTTATTGAGGCTAGGTCAGCGGCAATAGCCATTATGAACACCAGAAGCGGGAGAACATCTTTCCTAACCAACTTGGCTATCGCATTATTTATTGCATCGCTTATCCTGCTTAATATGGGTACACGCCACAAGAATGAGAAGAGCGTGAGTATGGCAGCGAGGCCTGCCGCTATGCCGGCTCCTATCATTACGTAATAGAAGCCGCTAATGATTGGCGCAATCGATTCAATGGATTCCACAGCCTCTCTACAATTCTGAAGAAGCGTGACATTAGTGAATGGCTTCACATAATTGAGCATGGATGGATCGAGGGATTCATATAGCTCGCCGAATGTTTCATTACCTAGGGAATTGCATTGATTCATGTAATGTTGAAATCCATAAATTGGATGGCTTGGATTCCCATATGCGAAAAGCGCCTCAATGGGATCATGGAACTCGTTGCCATATACTCCATTTCCTCCAGTTAAGGATACTAGGGCCGTGAACTTAGTGGGTTGGTAATTAACCACGGTGTCGCCCATGAAGTGCCCGGCAATTGTCGGTTGAATCAATAGAACCACGACCAGGATCCAAAGTATTGGCCGTAGCAATTTAATATAATCATTGTTCTTAGTTCTCACGTATCTATAGGCTAATGCCATGGCGACCGCACCTAAGCCAACGGCGTATGCTGCCAGCAATGTATGTATTGTGGTGATTATGGCGTCGGGGTTCAGGAAGGGCAGCCATGGATTATTAAAGAATCTTCCCACAATCGTTGTGAAGTTTATATTGCTTACGGCTAATGCGCCAGATGAATTAATTGTGTAATGCATTAGGAGCGCAGCTAAGTTTAGCGTGCCCGTTAGGTTTATTG
The DNA here is from genome assembly GCA_049965935.1 of Thermocladium sp. Classification (GTDB taxonomy): domain Archaea; phylum Thermoproteota; class Thermoprotei; order Thermoproteales; family Thermocladiaceae; genus Thermocladium. The sequence goes on along the minus strand of JBMFVP010000022.1, from coordinate 6,597 downwards.
CTTGAGGACCATAGTTTGGCATAAATGGGTAAAATGCTTGAGCCGTTGACCCGATTCCCCAGGGAACATTCATCCATGCATTCACGGTTAATATGAAGTAACCCGAGAGGGAACCAAGGAACCAATTAATGAGCATTATTGCCACGCTCTTATAGGTGCTCCACTTGCCTATAGTGACTAGGAATAAAATTAATAGAGTCGCCTCCCCTATGAATGCCACGGTCGCCTCATAGGCAAGGGGGAGAAAACCTGGCGCGGCGAATAATACCATGCTGGTCGGCCATATATCGAGCAGCCCAAACTCGACCAATGTACCAGTAACCACGCCGAGAGAGAAATTTATGGCAAGCACCGTACTTGCAGTTTTGGCATATTTAATGAATACCTCGTCGCCCGTTCTCTTCCATTGAATTAACCATGCAGATATCGCGAGCGGTAGGCCTAGGGTTAGGGATAGGAAAGCAGCATGTAGATATATGCCGTAAATACTCATATATAGCGCAGAATTCGTGTTGCTCGTGTGGACATAGATATGGACGAGATCCTCATAGATTTGATTCATATTATCCCCAATTTTATCCCAGTTATTAATTAAAAGATTCACCAGTGTTTATTTATTTGCGCTTAACGAGAAACGCTAATTATTGGTTTCCTCTACCCTGGGTCACCACATGCCTCCAAATTTATAGCCTAGAGGCAATAACGGCTGATATTCATGACATTTTCACCACAATTAATCCATAGCTATAGTTATTTTATATAATTATTTACGGCAATTAATAGTGGAAATAACTACTCGTTACGGAATTAATTAGTCTATATGTGGATAATGCGTATATAATATACGCCCCATGAATCAGCGATGCCGGGCTTCTCAAATACGATAAGCCTACTCAGGGAATCACCCACGAGGAGAATAGATTCAATACGTGAGAGACTACGCCGCGAGAATAGGGATATAATAGTACTATCCGCTGGCCAACCAAGCATACCCCCGCCCCTCACGGCTCGGGAGGAGTTGGCTAAGGAATTGATTGGGAGCGGCATGGAATTATTCGGGTACACGCCAAGCCAAGGCATGCTAGAATTAAGGGAAGCAATATCAAACGACTTAAGGATAACGGGTGGGGTAAATGTGGATCCCAATGATATAGTAATCACGGCAGGAGGCCAGGAAGCAATGTTCGCCACATTCATGGCAATCCTCAATCCAGGAGATGAGGTTATATTAATGGATCCAACGTACTTCGGCTATAAGCCAATACTGGAATATCTGGGAGCTAAGGTGAGGAGAATACGGCTAAGCATGGAGAATGGCTTCAAGGTCGACCTGGAGGAATTAAAAAGAAGCATTAGTCCCAGAACCAAGGCGGTGATTCTTGTCAGTCCAGACAATCCGACCGGCGCCATTATTGAAAGCAGTGAAGCAAAGGCATTGGCCGATTTGTCCAGCGACGAGGATTTCTGGATAGTTTCTGACGAGGCCTATAGAATGCTAGTATATGAGGGGAAGCATGAGTACTTATACAAGTATGCCCCGGAGAGAACAATATCCATAAACACGTTCTCCAAGGATCCAGGCATGCCTGGATGGCGGCTCGGCTTTGTCTATGGCCCCAGCGAAGCCATAAGTAGAATAAAGTTAGCCGGGGAGGAATTAACGTACTGCCCACCAGCAGTATCCCAAAGACTAGCCATTATTTACCTAAAATCAAGCGAGAGAATGAACCACGTGCAGCGAATCATTAATGAGTACAGGGGTAAGAGGGATATAGTAATCAATGAGGTTAGGAAACGCTTACCATATGCTCGGTTCCAAATCCCACGAGGCTCCATGTTCATATTTTTAGACCTATCCAGCAAAATAATGGATGGCGACTCATTCGCGGAATACGCTTTAAAACATCACGGCGTCGCCGTTGTCCCAGGCAGCTACTTCAGCGATCAATACAGAGGCGCAGTCAGGGTATCCTTCGTGTGGGAAACAAGCAATAGATTAATTGAGGGAATCAATAGGCTGAGCGCCGCCGTGGAGTCATGGAAGGAACCACAATTTAATTAGATCCACATATATCCCTCTTAATAAGAGACGGCTTCAGGGGCCTCAATTCTGTGACTTGATGATCGATTAACCTCCAGTCCTCAAACTTAAATCTTCCATAGATGATGGACTTCGCATCGAGGAGGAGGGGGAACCATAGCTTATCATCCTCCCACATCCTATCATAAGGCACATTCCTTATATTAAACCATAATGGTTTTGCCTCATCACTCTCCGCGAGCGTCCCCTCATATCCCGACGCCGTGAATAAGTGAACAAAGTGAACGGATTCCACGGAGCCTCTGCTCCAGTTCCAAAACTCAAGAAGGCCCGACCACTTGAGTCCAAGTGGAGTTAACCCAACCTCTTCTCGAGTCTCCCGCACTGCCGCCATGCAAACATCCTCACCTGGCTCCACCTTGCCGCCGACGCCATTATAATACCCAGCGCCGAGGCCCCTTTTTTTCTCTATTAGGAGAACCTCATCGCCGCGCCTTATATAAACCAATACTTCTAGAAAAACCATGAATGGTAAGAAAATCATAGTTTTTAACCTTAACCCTAAGAAAAGAGGGATCAACGTGAGGACATACATTAAGTCGCTTAGAATAATATTGGACTAACAATATTTCTTCATCATCATGAATGATGCGGCCGCCGGGATTTGAACCCGGGATCTGCGACGTGGCAGGCCGCCGTCCTGATCCAAACTAGACTACGGCCGCTCATCTTTCGGATTAAATGGCTGGATTTTTAAGGTTTCCCCTCCCCATCCTATTCGCCTCAGCCAATTCAATCATATTTTCCTCATAATGACTGTACTTTACTTCTGACAATTATGGCAGCGGCAGCGCCTATCAAGGTAGCCACGACTATTATTGCAATGATTACAGCCATGGCAAGTGGACTCACGTACTGTATTTGGAGTGGAACCACGTGAATTACTTTGATTGATTTACTCTGATTCGCAACTACCTGGTATTGATTACTCATTGCGCTGACTGCGGTAGTTGGCAATGCGGATAATCTAGGAAGGATTGGTGCCGGCAACTCCTCCAATGTAGTATTTATGATGGCATTGCGGCCGGGCGCGACTAGGCCTTGCCCCCTAATCACGATAAAGCTGGGATTGGCTTCCTTATAGGTAATCGTGATTATCGAAATGTTTACTTTATATCCATAAATATTAATCGTCTCATTACGGCTGGTCTCGTTAATTGTCGATCTTAAACCAGCCATATTAATGATATTGATGGATTTATAATAAGTGGCAATATATGGAATGAGGGGCACATTAATGAATACCGCCGTTCCATTAGTTACCGGAGCACTGAGCATCGGCATCCATGGCAGCGAAGCAATTGGGGCGCTCGGTGAGACGGTGGCGTTAATGGCGGGAACCAGTGGCAGTCCATACATGGGCTGGGCCAGTAATGGTAAACTTATGTATACATATCCATTATCGGCGGGAACCCCCGTCGGCAGCCTCACCATTATGGTGATATTTCCCCGTGGATACTCACTAATTGGAATTAGCCGTACCTGAGATGCCCAAGACCCGTTCTGGATGATTTTCTCCGCCTCCTTGCCAAGCATCCACGAATACCCAATTCGCATTGATGATCCATTAAGCAAATAGACGTATAATAGGTACGATTGATTGGGAGACGCATTGCTTATCTCGTTTTCTGAGTAAGTCGTGATAGTGCCATTCATCGATAGTTCAGCGTATGCAATAGGCGATCCAGTTGAGTTTAAAATCACGGCTATATACATGGGCATGGCCGCATGCACTGTATAATTGCCCACGGGATACATGTATCCAATTGAGGAATTGCCTAATATTGATTGGGTATTCGCTTGGTTTATGATCGATTGCGCGTGAACTCCAATGGCTAATGCTGACATTAATGCAATTATGGCTAGGGCCATTATTATAATCCTCATGCTATCACCAAGAAGTGGAGTTATATCGCCAATATATTACTAATCCCTATATTGGCTCCTTGTGATTAACATACTAATTGCTAGTACGGGAAGGAACTAGGAACTAGTATTTTAACTAGTGAGCACCCCCACAAGACAATGAAGAGCGAGTTGAGGGACACAGCGCTTAGGGTTTATCTATTATTAGTGAGCGAGGGGCGATCAATGAGCATTAGGGAGGTCCAGAAGGCCCTCTCCCTATCCAGCCCCGGCGTGGCTTATCACCATCTTGAAAGACTCACTAGGCTAGGGCTAGCGGTGAAAGAGGGCGGAGGATACAGGGCAATACATAAAGGCGGCATAATCGAGGGACTAATAATAATTGGAAGTAAGGTTCTACCCCGCTCAACGTTTTACCTAGGCTTCAGCTCCACCATGCTTGCAGCATACATTATTGCAGTGATAATTAGGCTACTGCCATTGGATCCAATGGCTATCACAGCAATGGTCGTGCTTCTCATTTTCTCCATAATAGAGTTCTGGGATCAATGGAGCCGGCTTCACAGCATAATAAGCCGGGAAAATCAATAACCTATTACTGCTCACAGCATTAATGCCGCATATACTATGGAGGCGATGGAGACGAGCACTGCAATTGCTCTATCCATATTTCTAGGCACCATGAACCTAGCGAAGCCGTAAATAGACATGACCAGTATCGAGCCTACAGAGAAGAGAAGCAGTGACGCGATGCCCATGACTAGGCTGGCCGTGGCCGATAAGGCTATTAGCAATACCTTAGTCGGCGTCAATGCAATTGCTCCCTGGAGGAATCCCAATCCCCGTGACCCCCGCGGCCCCAGTTCTAAATCAATGCCCCGAACCGATACATATAGAACTAGGATACCCACTATTAATCACCAGGATCAGTGGAAGAGCTATCGTCGCGAATCCCAGACTATGGCTAACGCCAAAATAGAGCCCACTCCTGAGACCTCGTTGAGATAACGATATGGAGGCCAAGTGATCAGGCTCAATTCCGTGGGCAAGGCCTAAAAGAAGGCCAGCAATAAGAACATATATATGCATGAATGCGGTTAACGATTATTTTTATAAGTTTAGATGCAGCTAAGCTTCCGCTACGAGGTATATTAACGGTATGAAATAAGGTGAGACCTTAGTATAGAGGTGATATCAAGTAATTAATGTTATCCAGCAGTAATGATAATGACGAGACCATTGCATCTACGTCACTCATTAATGCTATTGATCTAGGGGTATGTATGTATCTAGCGGGAGTCGAGATCACCAGCGTTGGTACGCCAGTTCCATGTACATGTATTGCACCTGCATCGGTTCCGCCATATGGGTTGACTTGAAGCTGGTACTTTATTCCCTTGGATTCCAGAAGATCCGTGGTCTTCTCAAGCAAGATGGGGTTAGCAATAATTGATCGATCCATAGCCCTAATCGCTGCACCTCCCCCTAGTCGAGTTATCCATTGCTCCTCTGGATTACTTGGAACATCCGCCGCGACCGTTGTCTCCACGACTATTGCTAATTCCGGGTTAACTCCATTAACTACTGCCTGTATACCCCTTAGCCCAACCTCTTCCTGGGTATTCCATGCAAAGAAGAACATTGCCTCGGATCCACTAATCCTCCTCGCTGCCTCAATCAAAGCATATGTGCCCAACCTATCATCAAGTGCCTTCCCAATTATCGCGTCGCCGCTGTAAGTCAGTGAGGTGGAGAAAGTGCCAGGAATGCCAGGCGTCACTCCAGCCTTATTGGCTTCATCTCTAGAAGAGAAACCAGCATCTATGTAGAGCTCTTCAAACCTGCTTGGCGGCTTATCCCTCCGCAAGTGAGGTGGATCAATGCCAACGATCCCCCTAATTAACTCGCCGCGCCGAGTCTTGAACACGAGTTCCTGCCCTATCATTACCCAAGGATCGATGCCGCCAAGGGGCGCCACCCTAATGAAACCTCTTTGATCCACGTGCGTAACTATGACTCCCACCTCATCTACATGTGCGCTCACCAAGACACGAGGCCCCTTATCTCCAATACGCATAATTAAGTTGCCTAGGGCATCGATTTTCACGTCTCGCGATAATTGAGCCACGTTGTCCCTAATAATGCTTGTGACGCTTGACTCGAATCCAGAGGGACCAAATTGATTGGATAGGGACGCAAGTAATTTCGTATCCATGGGTTTAGATATAGCAAGTTCTATTTATAAAATGATCGCTAAAATAATGAAAATCAATTCCTCACTTCCATCTAGGTGGTGCGGTGATTCCATTTAATAGAGATAAAGATAATAAAGATCCAAATTATGATGTACATAATCATCATTCCGTAACTTGTTGATCTCCACTTCAAGGAATATCTCGGAGTTTGGAAATAAATGAACAAAATGGAAGCTAGCTGATCCCATAAATGAAGCCGCCTATAGTATTAAGTAATTGAAATCTACTGTGGACTTAAGTTGGGTTATTATTTATAGATTATACTATTTTGTGATAGGATGAATCACCTTATTATATATTGATAAAACGAACGACAAACCTCGCCCCTTCTAGGGGCGGGGATGAACACCCTCCTTTGTAGAAATGTTTTTAATT
>JBMFVP010000021.1:0-26593 GCA_049965935.1 Thermocladium sp. | reverse complement strand
AACTCCTCTTCTCTCCTCCTTAACTCATCGTATCGCTCCGCCTTGGGTCTCAACGCATCCAGTCTCCTCCTTAACTCCTCTATCCTATTCTTCTCCTCCCCTATTCTTCTCAATTCCTCCTCTAACTGACTTAGCTTCGACTTAATGTCCTTCTCCTCCTCAATTAACCGCGTCAATTGGCTCCTTAGGGTATAGGCCTCCTTCTCTGTCTCCTCTAGTCTCCTTGCCTCCTCCTCTAATGTGGATGACTTAAACTCCAACTCCCCCCTCTCCTTCTCTGTCTTCTCCAGTTCATCCTTAATCCTATTCATCCTCTCCTCCGCCTCCCTCAATCTAGTCGAGGTTACGCCTAATTGCCTCATCAATTCCTTTGCCTGCCCATCAAGGGCCGCAGCATCCTTCTCAATGCTTCTCTTGATCTCCTTAATGACGGAGTCCTGCAATTTAGTTAATGCATCTATCTTTATAACGGAATCCAACCTATTTCGTCCTGACTTATCATTATCCAATATGGCTCGGATCTCTCCTTGCCTAATATATAGCAGCCTAGTAAATAAGTCGGCATCTATCCCAAGTGTCTTCTCTATGAAGGCAGTCACCTCCTTATCTCGAGCAGCTACCTTGCGCCCCCCCTCATCAATGATGTAGGTTTGATGAGCATCCAATTTATCTCCTGCAATTACTCTCTGAACAGTGTATTGATTATCCTCTCCAGCCAAGGTGACCCTAACCTTAGCTGTGCCGCGGCCCAACTTAACGAAGCTCTGCAGCTTTACTCCACTCTTGCGCGCCCACTCACTTCCATATAATGCGAAAGCCACTGCATCGAGGAAAGTGCTTTTCCCAGCCCCATTCAAGCCATGTATGAAATTGATTCCGCGCGTTAAAACGGCTTTGCCGCTTGATATGCTCCTGAAATTACTTAGCTCTACTTCCCTTATCAATGAGGGCCACCCTCCGAGTTTAGCCCTATGCTTCTTCTTATCACGTTGATTGCCTTCTCCACTTCCCCCTGCTCCACTAGCGCCAATGCATCTAGAACGGAATTAATTAATACGCTAGCCCCATCCCCAGCCCCCTTCATGTTATTGATCAATATATTCCTTATTATCTCATTAATGCCATAGTACTGTACCCCGCCGACGCTCGTACTGCTTCTTCTCCTTAGATCCATATCTATATCAACCTTCAAGGCATCAAAGTGATCCCTTAAGTCTCTTAATCCGTAATCCCTTAACTTATAACCATCATGTATCACTCCCCTTAACTCCACGATAACATATGCATTGCTGATTCCAATTTTGCCTAGGGCATTCGCTATGTTCTCCCGCACCCTATTGGGTTCATCTCCATTAATCCCCACAGTTAGCCTAATCATTCTTCGCTTAGGCTCTAGCCTTACCTTGCTTGTCACCACGTCGCTGCCAACATCAAGCAATAGGAATCCCTTCTCATCTTGGGGCTTCTTAAGCCTCAATTCTCCCCCAACTAATTCATATGTTTCAAATTCGCTTGAGTCCCATATCTCCAAGGAACCAGCATAAGCCCCGCTCAGCCTTGGGTGCCGCAATGCATGTTCGTGAATATGTCCTAATGCGTAGTACGGCTCTTCGGGCAAATCATCACCTACGGCGAAGTAATCCAAGTCCGGCATCGAGTATCTATAGGGGGTTCCCCTGACGTATTGATGAAGCATAACTATGGTTCTGCGCCGTCCATCCATCATGGATCTAATCATGCCGCTTAACTCGTGGCCCCGCTCTCCCGGTCTGCATCCAAGTCCAATCACCCTAACATCACCTAGATCCACGTATTCATCATCTAGGAACCTCAACACGCCCGTGTTGCCTAGAACCTTAAGGGGATTCTCGGTTGGATTTATTGGCGAGGCATCGTGATTCCCCCGAATCGCGAAGATTCTTAAACCAGCGCTTCGAAGCGCCGTGAATCCCCTTATGGCTGCCATATACATGCTTGGGGTCGGTCGGGCTCCATCAAACACATCCCCCGTGACTAATACCGCCTCCAATCCTTTTTCCTCCCTCAATTTAACAAGCTTATCGACGGCATTTAGGAAAGCCTCCTCATAATCCTTAGCCCTGGCATCGAGTCCATATTGTCTCCGCCCTAAGTGTATATCAGATATGTGGGCAAGCAGCACGAATCTAGATAATAGGGCCCGCCTTGAAAAACATTCCCAAGAAGGGTAATATGCGGTGGTAACGAAAACTTTTAAGCAATATGGATCACATTGCCTCATTATAATATTCCCGCTCAGCGAACGAAAGGGATATATGGGAGCAGCCCAAGGATGAGCATGTCTTACGAGATGAGCATTCAAGATTCATTGAAGGAATTCATGAGGATCTACCCACAAGGTGTCACTATTGTGACCACAAAGCAAGGGGATAAGCCCATTGGGATAACGGTTAGCGCATTCACGTCAGTATCCATGGAGCCTCCCCTAATATTAGTCGCGATCTTCAAGTCATCCTCCATATCGCGGCCCATAATTGAGAACCGCTTTTTCACGGTGAACCTGCTTCCAGAGGATGCTGCCCAATTATCCCAATTATTTGCCTCTAACGAGAAACCCACAAGCGTCTTCGAGGCGGGTCCATACCCATACATTACGCAATCATTAGCGTCCCTGGGATGCAGTTTATGGAAAACAGTGGATGCGGGGGATCACTGGGTATTCCTGGGGCTAGTTAGGGAAGTCAAGATAAGGAGGCATGGAAAGCCATTAGTATATCATGAGAGGCAATACACCACTACTTGTTAAGAAGATTAGAGGGAGTACACGACTCCCTTCTCTGTAGTTCTTATGTTTCCCGCTACTTGCACTAAGATTGATTTTATTGGTATTGAGTTCAGATATATGTTGGCAGGCTCCTTATTCATGGAGACTTGATACGCGACTTCCTCGGCGGTTAATTCCCTTCCCCGTATTAATTCCCTCACCTTCTCCACCAATTTATTGCAGTAATTTATATTGAACTCTATTAATTCCTTAGCCTTCCTGGAGTCCAGGTAAGTGGGGCCATGCGATATAACAACTTTCTCCACTCCCCCAACTAATTCCCTCAACTTATTGAGGGACTCCATGGCTGTCCAGAAATCGGTATAGAAGGGCACTCCAAATCCCTCAATAACTCTTTGGCCGAAGAAGGAATCGCCAGCATATAGGACGACGCCGATCAGGTAAGCCACGTGGCCCGGCGTGTGTCCAGGCAACTTTATCGCCTCAACCTCGGGATCGCTGAAGTTTAGCTCCAGGTTCTCCTTAATTAGGTCGAACGTAAATAATGGAGAATCCCGGGAACTAAAGCCATACGTCATAGCTCGCCTCCCCATTAATGTGAGGGACCAATAATCCTCCGGCGGCAAGTACTTAACCTTAGCGTTCCTAGTTAGGCCGGCTATGTGATCGCTATGGCCATGGGTTGCCAATTGCACTTCCCCATTAAGTTGAAGAGAGGCATTGCGCCCGCCTTGATCTATTATGATGCGTCCATCATAGATTAACGTATTTGGGCTGCCGGGAATCACCTCAACATCCCTGGTTAGCTTTATTATATTCACTTTATTGTTGCCGTTATATCGATATAAAAATCTTCATGCTTAATCACTTGATGCTGCCAATATTGCGCATTACTGGAGATGAGAGTTAATATTATTAATGTATTTATAGTTAATAATCAAATGGTAGCCATAGATTTATCGGTACCCATACGTAACGGAATGTTCTTTTACCCCGGGGATCCGGAACCCAAAGTGGAGGTCTATAAAACCATTGAGAAGGATGGATACAACATGCATAGGCTAATGATGGGCACACACACTGGCACGCATGTTGATGCTCCAAACCATTTTCTACCCAATGGATTAACCCTGGATAAGCTGGATCCTCTGGCCTTTAGTGGTCGTGCGACTGCGGTTGCATCGAGAGGGAGGGTGGTGCATGCATCAGACTTAGAGGGAGTGAATGGGGTCGATGTTGCGTTAGTGTATACTGGCACAATGGAGGAGTTGGGGGGAGGCGCGGTAAATGTGGAAAGGATTGGGGTACTGGATGAGGGAGCAGCCAAGTTATTGGTGGGCAGAGTTAAGGCGATCGGCATAGATTCGCCATCCATTGGGTCCCCCGAGGTTCATAGGATCCTATTATCTCATGGCGTGGTCATCATAGAAAATATATCGTCGAGGGTCAAGGAGTTGGTGGGCAAAACATTTCAATTGTATTGCCTCCCCATACTTGTAGGGGATGCAGATGGAGCGCCAGCCAGGTGTGTAGCGATCTCCTAATGGAGCATTGCTTTCCAGGGGGAGAGCAGTCAGCAGGCTCATAAAGCATCACTGGCTCAGTCGGCTCAGCATCATCATGCTGGTCTAGGGAAGGCAATGCTTTTAAAGATTTTATGCAGCTATTCTTCCAATGAATAATTTACAACTATGCTATGTAGAATATCATGGTTTGCCACGGGTTCCCTCAATGATAGCAGTATATGGGTTAGCCGTTCTATCAATAATATTATTTTTTTACATTCTACAAGTGAGACTAAAAAAATACGGCGTTGGGCTTTGGGAATTCATATCCATAATACTAAGGGGTTACCGAGCCTGGTTACCGTTCCTAAGCGATGTGTTGAGCCACAGGAGGTTCCTGAGGGATGAGAAGCTTGGGGGAATTGCCCACTTAATGATATTTTACTCCCTTGCCGCGTCGCTGCTTGGAACCATATTAGTCGCAATTAATCAATATGTTGGAATATTCTTCTCAACGCAAGTCTACTGTGGGCCTCTCTTCCTGGCGTATAGTGGGTTCGTAATGGATGTGGCGGCGTGGGTCATGATAATCGGATCCCTCTTAGGCATATATAGGGTCATCGGCAGGAAAAGCCTTTACACCAAGATGGAGTACTTCTCTAATATAGGTTTCCTCGTGGGCTTAATTTACCTAGCCGTGAGCGGGGCCTTAATTGAGTCGTATAGATTCGTGGAGAGAGGCCTAACTCAATATGCCGTGTTCATGCCTAATGCCGCCCTCTTCTCTCCCCTACATATCTCGAGCGAGGCTTACATGGCTCTCTATTACTCGCATTTCCCCATAGCATTCCTACTAATAGCGATATTGCCCGCCACAGCGGTACTTCACTCAGTGCTTGGGCTCTATAATTACATTATTAATTATGGCAGGCCCTTAGGAGAGCTGGAGAAGCCTTTCGACTTGAGGGAACTCCTTCAAAAGGAGAATCTAGAGATGCCTAAGGTAGGTTACTCGAATGCTTCTGAGATACCTAAGCTAAATAAGCTGGAGGCTCTGGCATGCACTGATTGCTTTAGGTGCCAAGATAATTGCCCAGCCTATGCTGTTGGGCGTCCGCTTTCCCCCATGCTCATAATGACTAAGATAAAGCAGGGACTAGATGCGGGGCAAGATAAGTTAATCGATGGCTCGGTGATCGATGATGAATTATGGGCATGTACCACCTGTGGGGCATGCATGGAGGCTTGCCCAGTTTATATTAGACACGTGGATTACATTATAGACATGAGGAGGGACCTAGTGATGAATATGAGGATGGATCAGAAGAAGAGCAGTCTTCTCCTGAACCTATCTCAATCAAGTAATTCGCTCGGCATGAATAATATGGGGAGACACGACTGGCTACGGGAATTAGGCGTCAAGACTATTCAAGAGAATCCAGGCTTTGAGTACCTATTCTGGGTTGGATGCATGGGAAGCTTCGATGCGAAGGCAAAGGAAATAGTGAAGTCTCTAATTGAGATATTGAGGGCGGCCGGAGCATTAGATAAGGTGGCTGTCCTGGGAGATGAGGAGACTTGCTGCGGCGATCCAGCGAGGAGACTCGGGGAGGAGGGGCGGTTCCAGGAAATCGCCCTAGCCAATATAGAGCTATTCAATAAGTACGGCGTTAAGAAGATACTCACCATATGTCCCCACGGCTTTAATACGTTCAAGAATGAGTATCCAAAGCTTGGATTAAGCGGCGTTAAGGTCATTCATCACGTCGAGTTAATCAAGGAGTTGGTGGAGGAGGAAAAAATAAAATTGAATGTTGACATTGGGCAATTTACAATTCATGACCCATGCTACTTGGCCCGCAATAATGATGTGATTGAGCCCCAGAGAATCGTGGTAGGCAAGATCGGTAACCTGATTGAGACTGAGAGGCATGGCAAGAAAACATTCTGCTGCGGAGCAGGCGGCGCCAATTATTGGTATGACGTGCCGGAGAAGAAGAGGATAAGTCATGAGCGCTTCGAGCAATTAGCCGAGACCGGGGCCGATACCATTGTGACCCTATGCCCATTCTGCAATGCCATGCTGGATGAGGCATCGAGAGCCAAGGGATCCAGCGTAAAGGTAATGGATATATCCCAAGTAATACATAAATCAATGAAAGGCAATAATTGATGGGAACCATGGATCTCACTGGATTTCATCAACGAGGGGCGCAGCTTCATAATGATGAGGGACCTAGGAATCATAAATAATTATTTATAGCTTCTAGTTAAGGGAACCTGTTCGGTCGTGGTTCTAGATGAGCATATTCAGGGATTTAGATAATGAGGATTATAGGACGCTAACGAGGAGGCTAACGGCTTTACAGGATGATGTAAAGGAAGCCATATGTAAGTATCTAGAGCTTGGAATGATTGTTGACACCAAGGGAAAAGCATATGTGACATTGAATGGTACCTTGATTCTACAGGATTCTCCACTTGCGCCGGAACTCATTAGGAGCGGGATCGGCATGGAGGTTAGCGGCACGGTTGTGCTGCCCAGCTTCTTCTCATGGATTTACTGGGTTAAACCATTTTGTCCAGATATAGAGGGAGAATTCATTGATGTGCTGCCCATGAGGGTCTTCGGAATAGGCGCTGCACCTTATGCCGAGCTTGGAGGCGTGGAGGAGGGCTTTGCAGGGCTAGTTAAGAGCATTGGATTCTATATTGTTGGTTCAGTGAGGGACATCCTATTGAGGGCATGGATAATGGATGGATTGACGTTCGATGAAAATGTGGATATTATAGTTATAGCCGATAACGAGACCATAGCGCATAAGTACGTTGATACGAGGAGCAGCGTTCATGTGGGCTTATCCTCAATGGAGCGATATGCCCAATACGGCTTTGACAGATTAATGCTGCTTCACCCATTCTTATCTAGGCAATACCATGCAGAGATAGCCTCAAAAATAATCGCTCGTAGAATGATCTCAACCGCCGGATACGCTGCATTAATGATGGATGATTACGAGATAAACGGGATAGTTATATATAAATGGCCTCACATTAATTACATGCTTTCACGAAGCCTCAATGTAATGCAGAAAAACATGCAACTCAAGAAATTCATAACAAGCTAGTCCCATCCATGAAGTGAACGCCATTTTTGAGGAGGAACACTTTAATTGTTTGCTCCTGATCCTTGGGCGATGATGAGCATTAATGCATGATCGATGATTTCAAATCCAGGCTGCTGATTTGCCTATAATAAAGAGATGGTCTCCATTCCTTAGGATGGATCTATTGAGGAGCTGCGTTAATTAATCCAAGCCTCACCGCATTGCTTACTCCTCTTCTGTATCCTATTATTCCGAATATTATGACCACTATTATTACCAGGAAGAAGCCGATTCCAAGGGAATGCAGGTTATGTATTTTTATTGGGGTCACTATGTTGTAGTCAAGGAGCTGGGGCCACATTAAGATGGCGGCGCCGGCAACAATGAAGGCAAGGCCCCCGTACTCGAGCACCATGGTGGTTATGGTTTTTCCAACAAGTGCTATGCCAGTCATTGACAGGTTCTTAATTCTAGTTAGCCAGGCCGCGAAGATTGAGCCAAACATAACCTGAGCAGTCATGGTTCCCAGCCCAAAGAGCAGTCCCGGCACGAAGCCAAGGTATGGAGAGGGCATTGATGGGGCCAGCACGGTATATATTATCAATGCAAATGCGCCGAATCCAAAGCCAGCTATGAAGCCATGAACCAAGGCTAGCTTCACTGGGACCGGCTTAGTGAGGTCTCTCTCGTTCACTATGGCTGGGTTTAACCTGTGCCTTAGTTCCTCTTCCTGAAGTTTGCTTCCCTTTCTATGTATTCCAGTTAATTCGCCTAGCTTGCGTTCAAGGTAGTGCCAGTGAAGGTATTCGCCGTGTCTAGCTATGTATATTCCTGCCGCTGCCATAGCTATTCCAACCGCTATATAGGTGGCGCCGAAGGCCGTCGTAGTCATGAAGAGACCGGCTAAGGCTAGGTATGCTAATTCGGATAGTATTGCCCTCTGTGCAGTGAAGCCAGCGGAGAATATGAGGCCGGTCTTCGCCCCGCCCTTCACGCTGAAGGTGCCTACGGAGTATGAGAAAGTAATGGGCCACGTGTGTTCATCGGGGGTCACGCCGTGCACTATGCCCAGTAGGTATGAGATTATCAATGCGCTCAGGAAATCAACGTTTTGCGGGTTCCATAAATTAATGGTTACCATGTAGCATTAGGGTGCCCCTAATTATTTATAAATCCTTCGCATAAGGTCAAAAACGCCGAGCCAGCGAAATGGTCTCCTCGGGAAACCTATAAAACGCGTATAGGAATGGAAGCAGCATGATCAATATGAAGAACGCCATTAACCAGTGGCGTAGAAACACATTTATGGTCAATAACAGCGAAAGCACTATAGTGGTCACTAGCTCCAGGGGAGCGGCTCCAAGCCTAGCAGGTCCACCCTTGGGAGTAACCCCCCAACTAATGGGGATCCCCATAGCTCCCTTAATTGTGGCTATAAGTAAGTGAGGAGCTAATGCGCCCATTATTGCTGAACTACGGCCAGCATAAATGATTGACTCTCGGCGGCTCAATCCATGCCTCTGCAATGAGTCCCCATAAAGAAGCGATATGGTGATTAATAAGCCAATATGGATGACGGCTAATGGCCAAAGAACATCCATGATATCCATCCCCATCACTATGCTGCCTAGTCCAGCCACTATTACTGCCAGAAGCAATAGAGGCACAGCTAAGTACTGCATCAAGAATATTGTGGAGTCAAATTTAGCCCATGCATTGATGGGGGCCCTCAATATATCCATGAACCTCCTCCTCAATACATCTGCAGTGCCGTAAGCCCACTTATATTGCTGAAAACGAAAGACGCTATATGTACGGGGATTCTCGACTAAGGTGGGCAACTCCATGAACCTAACCGTATAGCCGTTTCGCATTAGTATAGTGCCCATATCCATATCATCCTGAAGCGCGGCCGGGAACCAGCCCCCCACCCTCCTCAACGCATCCACCCTAAATATTGTGCCCGAGCCAATTACATAAAGCGGTAAACCCAATGCCTGCCGCCCACCCCAGAGGGAGTCCACTGTGAAATCCATCGATGCAGATACCGCCTGCGAAACCACTGTATCCCAATTACGCCCCCGCCACCTACTCACGACGGCCGCCACATCACCCTTAAGTGCCTCAGCAGCCATGCGGGGAAAAGAGGGGTGAATTATGCTGTCGACATCCATAACCAGCAAGTATTGGCCCGTGGCGTTTCTTAACCCCTCATTCAGTGCTCCGGTTCTTCCATTTACCGCCCGCTCCCTCCTGATTAGCCTAACCTCAATTACTGGCTTTAACTCAGCGACATGCCTCTTCAGGGAATCAAAGGTTGCCTCATCATCATCGCTGACTATTATTAGCTCCACGTCATTGGGAGGCCACTCTATTCTGGACACGGAATTGATTAACTCAGTTATTAATTCAAGCGGTTCCCTCTTAATCGGCACAACTATTGAGAGTCGTCCACCAGCTTCGCCCCCCAGATCCTGCCTCGATCTTGACTTGATGTAGGCCACATAATAAATTGCCTCATTTATGGTTATTATGAGAGTAGGTAACCAGAGGATCACCACGACTATGAGGGTTACCCATAATGCAGCTGGCATTGATGATGGCTCAGCGTGAACCATTTTTAAGTAATGACTCAATGAATGGCCATAATGACTCTCTCATGTGACTAACGGCTAAACGAGTTTGGAACCGAGTTATGGAGCCAGAGGCCTTGCCCTCTCAAGGAAATATCACCTTCTTTCCGTTCGTATTATTATCACTTCCACATCATGTCTATACTTATCATGATGAGGATAAGTGTGAGGCAGCACTAGTGTGGATCGCCCCACCGCTTCTCCACCCGTCTTCCGCAGCACGATTGCTGTACTGCTTCTTTTGTGGATGGAGTAAATCACTTTACAGAACCCTAGAGCTGCCTTAACCATATCAGTATCCAAGCCCCGTCGGCTCCATATGCCGAATGGTGGATTAATAAAACACGCAGTGGCGTAATTATCCCTAATACCCGGCCTTAAGGCATCCATAACGACCGCATCTATGGATAATTGAGTCGAGTTATTCAAGCAATCCTTTACCGCGTCTTCATCTATATCCATGCATACCACGCTTGATCCAAGCATGGCGGCTGCAACCGCAAAAACGCCTGGACCGCATCCAACATCCACCACCTTCTCTAATTCCCCCCTCATGAAGGATAGCCACACTATAGATGCGGCTAAGTGAGGCGGGGTAGTGTATTGCTCTAGGTAAAGCTTGGGTTTGCTGAATCCATGCAATCCCTGCAGCATTATTTCCAAATCCTTTAGCGACTTAATCATGGCATGAGCGATGCATTAATTCCATTTACCTATCTGCCTCGGGCGGGAAGTACCCGAAGCTGCCGTATATGGCCGGCAAATCCATTAGTCTATGGCCTTTCAATGCCTCCATGAATGGCCTAAGATTATACCAGGACGGCGTAACCATGCGGAGCCGATAAGGCATGTTGGACTTACCGTCGCTGACTAACGTATAAAGCAATGTCCCCCTCGCCGCCTCAGTTAATGTGGTGTACTCGCCCTCCGGCACTATTATCCCGACCAGAGTCCTAAAGAAGTAGTTGCGAATATCCTTACTAACCTTATCCCTCTCCTTAGGCGGCACCCTGGCAAGTAATTTGCTTCCAATGACTGGCCCCTCCGGCATATCCTTTATGGCTTGCCTAATCATCTTTATGCTCTGCCTAATCTCCTCCACCCTCACTAAGAATCGCGAGTATGAGTCTCCATCATCCGAGACCGGTATATCAAAGTCAAGCTTCTCGTATGCCTCATATGGCTCTGCCTTCCTCACATCATAATCAACGCCGCTTGCCCTTAGGAATGGCCCAACGGCCCCATACCTTATCGCCTCCTCCTTGCTTAGGACTCCAACATCCTTCATTCTAGCTATGGTAGCTGGATTCCTCACGAATATTCTGCCGAATTCATCCATCTTTTTCTCAATATAAAACGTCGAGTCATATATGTACTTCAGCATGTCCTGATCCACGTCCCGCCTCACGCCGCCCGGAATTATCCAGGAAAGCGTTGTTCTAGCTCCAGTTATTCTGGCGAATGCCTCTATTATTAATTCCCTTAACCCGAATGCCCACATGTACCCAGTGGATTGACCTAGAAACACCGCTAATATCCCAGCATCATAGAAGTGATCGGCTATCCTGCTTAGCTCGGCCAGTATGGTCCTAATATATAGGGCTCTAGGCGGGACATCTAGATCCATCATTTTCTCGATCAACCTAACATAGCCTATATCCATTATAGCAGACTCAGCTATTGTCGGTCTCTCTATTAGGGGAATCGCATGTATGTATAGCCTCGTCTCCGCCAACTTCTCCACGGCCCTATGAACGAAGCCGGGGTCAGGTATTGCGTCAATTATGTAGTCGCCCTTAAGTCTAAGTATTATCCTCATGTGGCCAGAGCCCGGGTGAGCGGGGCCTATTAGGACTAGGTACTCATCGTTCCTATACGCCTCCTCAACCGCCTCCTTCGGGACAGGTAGAAACAGGGACGAGACTTCCCTGGGCACCTGTGCATTAATATCTAAGGCTACTTCCCTCTCCTCCACATGAATCACCTCTCAACTATCACCCTCGCCAAGGAGGGCACCTCATAGTCTTTTCTAAGCGGGTACTTGACCGGCGTATCTGGGCTCAACATGAAGTTTCGCCCCATCCATGGATTGCCCTCGAACCATACTCCGAATAATTCATGCATTTCCCTCTCCTGGTAATCCGCGCCTGGATAGATGTTTATTATGGTCGGCACCTTCGGATTACTCCTAGGCACCTCAGTGCTTATGGTTAGGAGAACGGCCGCCAATTCCTTGCTGTAGGAGCCCAGCACGTACTCTATCCTGAAAACGCCCTTTATTGGTAAATCAATGACATTTATCGACTTTACGTGGTCGAATCCAGTCTTAAATGCCGCCTCTATTGCGTTCACTATGTTACTTGAATCGGTGGATGCGCATATTCTATTCATTGCTTGAGGCAAGGCATTCACGCCAGCGTCCTTTAGTTTACTCGCTAATTCGGTTCCTTGAGGCCACTGCAGATTAGGCATTGGCTTGCAAGTATTTATGTCCTTAACCTCCTCCCTTCTATGCGGCGGCGACGGTGGATTCTGGGGCTTAGGCGATTTCGGCAGTGAGCTTAAATCGACCTTATTTGGCGTCATTGAGGGCCTCATTTCTCCTCTCTCTATCTTGTCTTGAACCATCCTTATCGCCCTTATCACGGCCTCGGGCGTGGGTGGGCAACCCATCACGTATGCATCTATCGGCAGCACGTTCTCGGCCTTAGCCACATGGTAAGAGTTCCAGAAGACTCCGCCTTCCATTGCACAAGATCCCATGGCTATCACGAACTTGGGGCTGGGCATTTGATCATACACTACCCTAGCTATCTTAGCCATCTTCAGGGAGAGCGTTCCCTCTATAACTATGGCATTCGTCTGTCGAGGCCCTAGGAAAGGCAGGAATCCCCACCTCTCCGCATCATAACCGGGAGCCGATGTTTGCGCGAACTCGACGCCGCAGCAAGCGGTCACCAGGTGAGTTGGCCATATTGAGTACTTTATTCCCCACCTGCTTAACTTCTCCGGAAGCAGCGGTATCTCTTGCCCTGTCAGCGATATCTTTATCTTAGGCGTTAATTCAGTCATGGCTTCTCACTCCCCTGTTGCTTTTTTAATCTGAGTGGATAAGCCACTGTGATTGAGTCTCGGTACGCTACATATATGGCTGGCAGCATTGTTATGAACGTGATTATTAATAGGTACATCAATGGAAGGCTTGGATAAAAAGATAAGGTCAGGAAGAGCCCTATGATTGGTTCAACCGATAAGAACATTATTAGAAAGCCAATGTATTGCATCGGCAGCATGCTCTTCGCCTCCCCAACGGGAATATTGCCCGCCTCGAACCTCATCGTCTTAACCGGGCTCTCCCGTTTATTGCCGAATATCCTCCTCAATAGTAATACGACGCCATCAGTTAATAAACCGATCGCCAATAGGAACACGACGGCCACAATGGAGCCTACCGCTGACATAACTGGGTTGTAGAAGCTATACTTTATAAGCATAACTAGAGCATCGCCTTTCAAGGCGGAATACACGGTCTTCTAGCATTTAGTAGACATGTTTCCCCCACTCAATTGCTTTAGGCACTCCATATTTACCACTAGATATGGATAGTACTTCCATTAACGCTCTTAAGTATAATTGCCCCCTCAGTCAGCAGATATGAATAGCTAAATATAAACATTCTACAAGATTGCGCTAAAAGGTGTGAACTACCTCGCCCTTATGGGCGGGGCCGTCAGAAGCAACCGCGGTATAAATCGCCGGCCTTTCATAAATTCACCAAGAATATTGCTTCCCATATTCACTGTGCATTGACAATCGATCACTAACTTATAAAGCGATTAATAAATACATCAACTATGGATAAGACAATGATCTATACCATAATTGTGGTGGCGGCAGCGGTGGTCGCTAGTCTTGGAACACTGCTTTACCTATATCCGCCTCATTCCACTGCTTCCCCTGCCCCAATTAATTCATCATCAACCACGGCCGCCCCCCAAAATGCCTCCTCACCCGTTACCCTATTACAATCATTGAAGGGAGCATTCACCCTTAACCTGAATGAGCTTGATTCATTGATATCCTATATGCCCCAGGGGGTTACCATTAATAAGACCGCTGATGTTATTAAATTCACAGGCAAGACAATCTATATAGTCATGCTCGCCGGTCCCCCTAGCAATATATTGTCATTTCAATCATTTAACTTAACCAACCCCACAATAGAGGTGCCGTTGGATTCAACAGTGATAATAGCCATAATAGACGCGGGTTACCTAAACCATAGTTTCGGAATAACCTCATCCGCTCCGCCTTATCCAGCCTCGGTATCCCCTAATCAGTACCCACCCGCCTTCCCTGGATCTGAGATGCCGCCAACTCTGTTGGTGAACGGCTTATCGCCGGCCTCGGCAAACATTTTCAGCGGCTACTTAATTCAATTCAATGCCACCAAAACGGGCACGTATTGGTACCTATGCTTCGTTCCAGGCCATGCCTCATCAGGCATGTTCGGTAAATTCATCGTATATGGTTGATTAGATGATTGCTGAGGAGTATGCGGCAATAGCGGTCATAATAATTACGCCCCTATTATCATATCTCTACGGCGTGGCCTTAAAACAAGGCAATTGCAGGTTTCTTCTAGCGTCCACGGCATCCATGATACCCATTTCCCTCCTCTTTGTCGACCCACTGATTTCCCTAGCAATCATGCCCATAATCCTGGTCACGCTCATTAGAAGCAAATGCAGTGAGTCAATAATGAGCTGGTGATCAAGAGGATAAGGAAGATAGGCCTTGAGGTGGAGCAGTATGCCTAAGGAAGAGAATAATGAGAAGGGGAATGTGGACCTAATCAGGAGGCGCACCCTTAAGGCATTAGTGGCGCTGGCGGGGGCAGCTGTTATTATTGGCGCGGTTCCCCCATTAGTTGAGGAGATAATACCGCCGATTACTGGACTCACTAGTTTCCCAACCCTTAAGCTTCTGGATACTAATGGCAACCCAATAAAGGCCAGTTCAATACCCCCCCAACTCCACTAATCTATACGTATTCGATTACCCATTAAGTAATGAGCCAAACATGTTGCTGAATATGGGGGATGAGAACGGCAATCCAGTGGCGGTGCCTCCAACCACGGTAACTGTTCCACAGACGGGCGCCACCTATGATTTCCCAGGCGGCGTGGGGCCAAGCAAGTCAATAGTGGCGTACAGCGGTATATGCCAACACCTGGGGTGCCAGGCCCCCCTCATATCTTTTTACCCCAATATTCCATCATGCCAACCAGCCCAAACCAGCGCTGGATCCTTGAAGGGAGTCATTCATTGCCTCTGCCATGGTAGTACTTATGATCCCATGAAGGGTGGTGCCGTGATCACTGGACCAACGGTTAGGCCTTTGCCTTACGTTGTCCTCAGATATGATCCAAGCACCGATGAGTTATACGCGGAAAAAATGATTGGACCAGTGATATATGGCCATCCGGGTTTCGGTAACCCAACTCCAGATGTAGTGAATAATCCAATGGGCGATCTAGAGGGTGGTTCCCCCGTGACGAGTGCAATGGTGAATAATCTTGGGAAACTTTCCCAGTGCGGGTGATGGGTGATGGCGACGAAGATAAGCAAGAAGGTGAGGGACACGATCAGTAAGGCGCGGAGCTTCGATTTCTGGGCGTGGTTGGATGAGGGGGCCAAGCTAAGTGAGTTACCGCTGCTCGGCACGCCCGATTACATGTTTAAGCTGGGTTACTGGACCGGGGGAATGACTGCCGCCGCGTTCTTTTGGCAAGTCATAAGCGGCCTTCTACTCCTAATGTATTACGAGCCCGGCAGCGCCTACTCCTCCACGGAGTACATAATCAATAACGTGGCCTTCGGCAAGATACTCCTCGCCTCTCACCTATATGGCGCATACGCAATGATATTCCTCGCATTCGTGCACTTGTTCAGGAATTACTTTGTTGGTGCGTATAAGAAGCCCAGGGAACTCCAGTGGGTTATCGGCATATTGACTGGGGCAACGGTCTTCGGCACAGCATTCTTCGGTTACTCTCTTGTGGGGGATACTTTATCCGTGGATGGAGCCGACGTGGCCAAGGGCCTGCTTCAGGGTGCACCATTCGGCAGCACTTTACTAAATATATTCTTTGGGCCAGGGGGAGAAACCGCTCAATTCACCAGGGTACTGGCGTGGCACATAACCCTAGCCGCACTAGTTGCCTTACTATTTATGCTTCACTTGGGGCTGGCTGAGCAGAATGGCATAATGCCGAGCCCCCGCTTATTTAATTATAAGGCGCCGGCGGAGATGGATAAGAAGGCCGCCCCCAAGTGGTGGCCCAAGAATTTCCTATACACTGCGGCAATACTGTTCTGGGTATGGGGCTTCATATTGATAATACCATCCATTTTATTAATGCTCCCACAAAACTCAATACCGATACTGTTATCCCCCTTGCCTGGTCCCCCGCCAACAAGCGCGGCGGCCGCCAATATCCCGCCCTACCCCCTCTGGTTCTTCCTCAACGTGTATAAGATAGTGGATTTCCAGTTACCGATATTCCAGGGAGGCTCCGGTTCATTCATAGCGGTCACCATTGGAGGATTATTGCCGCTTCTTTACTTGCTGCTTCTTCCATTCCTTGACCGCAGCGATAAGCTTCATCCACTTGATAGGATAATTCATACTATAATAATAATTTGGTTGCTGGTGGTTTGGCTCGTGACTTACGCCGCGTGGGGAGCATTGACGCCGGGACTGCCGATACCCTCCATACGCGTGGCCGAGGTCACCTTGATTCCAACCATCATAATATTCATAGGCATGGCCATTGTTTACTTAACGTGGAGGGGCCCCAGCCCTCATGTGGCTGCAAAGGAATTGAGCTCCAGGGAAATAACCGTGAAGAGGGCATACGCATCCCTCATACTCGTATTCCTAGTGGCCTTCGAGGTGGCTATAATGGCGGTGCTATGGAAGCTGCTTCCATATGATTCCTTTGAGCCCATAATTGGCGTGCTGGTCGGCGTTGGCCTAGTGGTGTTTGGGGAAGTAATTTCACTATATAGGTACATAGCTTACCCGCCCCTCCCTGGGGCGAAGAGTGAATGAGTCCTTGGTCCATCTACTTCATATACGGCGGAGCCGCCGGCATGGTGGTCGCCGTCGCCGTTGTCTTATGGTTCTATAAATCGAGTAAGAACATAATGCTTAGGACATTGATGTGGCTCCTCTATGTCTTGGCCTCCATGATAGTGATGTTTGGGGCAGCCGCCTTTTACTTGATTAATCAGAGCACGTCCAACCTATTCACGGCCATATTGATAGCCAACACCTCAATGATTATTTGGCTCCTCCTCCTGGGCAGTGATTGGGGACGAGGCAGGGGAATTGATCCTAGATTAGCGGGCGCCCTCATAGTTGTGATGGTGCTGATGGCCGAGTTACTTATGGGAGTGACATATACATTATATATTGAGGGCCCCAGGAACTTACTGCTTAGGTCGCTTGATAGTCCATGGTTTGTGCTTCCCATGACTCTAGAGGCCGCCATTAGCTACATATTAACAGAGCGAGGGGGCAGGGATTTATTCACATTAATAGCACCGCCTTGGATACTTAACATGCTGTTTAATCCAGTGATGTTTCCCGGCGCTTGGTTCAAGTCATCCCTTTTATCATCCTCCATAATAATGATAATGATCATCATAATGATGCTGGATTACATGCATCGCCACAAAGCGCTTCAGCCTAATGATATGCACGTATTGCTCGGTGCATCAGCCGTAATGGCGGTGATGATGATTATTCAATTGGCGGCGAGCCTCGGCGCTTTGCCGTGGACTACATATGGAGCGGCTTTGCTGATTGATATGGGGTGGTACTTGGCAATGTATGTGAATCACGGTCCCCGGCCTCGCTCCATCACTTGGCTAGCCAAGCCCATTCATGTGACCATATTCCTGTCCCTCGTGTTCATTGCCGAGGCAGCCATGGGTGGAGTCATATCTATAGAGATGGGGTGGCTTAATCCAGGGAACTTGAGTGAATTATTAACTCAGGGCTTAATCGGCTTAATTCAATTCGTATCGGCCTTGACTCTTGGCCCTGGCTTCATGATAATGATGGGGATAGAGATGGGGTGGCTAGTTGCGGCTAGGGCGTTGGAGGTTCATAATATGGAGAACAGGGCTAGATTAATCCTCATGATAATCTCCTATGCATTATATGGGGTATATGCATCCAGTTTTTTGCCGCCGAGCCTTGCTCGGTACCCATACCTAGAATGGAGCATGGGCCTAGGCACCTCCGGCCCCCTTTCGCCGTACCTATTAATGGCGGTGCTCGGCACCTACGTAATAAATGGCGCCGCCTCGTTCCTATTCGGCGCCCGCCAGGTCTGCTCCATCACTTGCACGGCTGCATATATGTGGCAAGGCACGTTTTATGATGATTTAAAGATGGTTAAGCCAATCAGCATTACCCCGCATAAAGGCCTAATCCGTAGGATTCATGATGCTTCCGTGGCGATGATAATGCCATCCCTCATCGCATTGGCGGTTCTCTCGTACCTAAACCAGGTTGGTTACGTGAAGCTGGCCCTGGGCCTTGATCCCCTTGTCTTGCTTTATCTAGTTTCCTTTGGGGTTGTTTGGTACTTATTCTTCGTGTTGTCCCCCATTCTAGGCACATATAATTGCGTTACTTATGGCTGGTGCCACTGGGGAGCATTCAATAGATTAATGGGTAGAATTGGATTCTTTAAATTAGTTGCTAAGGATCCAAGCATCTGCATTAAGTGCCGCACAAGGGATTGCGCACGTGCATGCCCAGCCGGTAATTCAGCGATGCCGGGCAGCTTCATAATTAACGGCCACTATAAGAGCCTTACATGCATCGGCATTGGGGACTGCGTGGAGGCGTGCCCCTATGATAATATAGAGATTCACGATGCTCGACACTCGCTGCGATTAAATGCATTCCGCAAATTACTTGCCTTAATTAATGGAGGGAGTCACTAGGGATGCGTTTAAAAAAGGCGGAGCCCTGGAATACTATGAGTATTTCGGCTAATCCAATGATAGCTCTACAAACGCGGCCAGTTAATTTATCCTATGCATCATCGTTCCTGAGACAGGTTGGGTGCAGCGTTGATGACTCGGTGACCCCCATCATTCGGGTTGGGAATGAGACTCAGGTGATGATAATCAGCGGATTCAGGAGCAGCGAGTACATTGTTTCTAATTCCCTGGTTCTAATGGCATCATCTTCCTGCCCCAGCAGTGTTAGGAGGCAATTGTTTCCTCATGTTGATGATGCCGTATATATACCATTCGCGAACGGCGGCGCGTTTATGGATATAACCATAGATAGGGGCGGCTTGGATGAGGATGGAATAGATGTCTTTAATGACTTCCTCATGCTTAGCTCTAAGTACTCCTCCTACATACATGAACTAGTGTGGAGACTAAGGCCTAGATTAACCCTGGTGGTTACGATGAATGAGGAGGGGGACGATATGTATAAACCACATGCTCACCTATTAATGGAGGGCTTCAACGTTCACTTAATGGCTCTGCCCACGGGCTTGGCTCCCTACGATATAGCTTATAGATTGGCTAGGCACATTCACGATACGTTAAAGGTATCAATGGAGGGAGAGGCATTCGCCCCATATAGGGTGGAGGTCTCCACTGATGGTGACCTGGACTCCTTTGCTAGATTGCTTAATGCCCATGGGGTTCCATTCGAGAAGGATGGAAATAAATTCATCGTGACAGTCATAAATCGCTTCGTGGATCAGTTGCTCCCGATAATTGATCACTTCATTCCAGTGCGTTCACCATCAATACAACGGCTAACTCAATGATGGCTAGAATGCCCATGCCGATCAATGCGATGCGTTCATTGGATATATAGAAGAGAATAGCCGCCGATGCCAGCGGTATCACCGCCACTATGGCCGCCAACCCCACCAGTATTATCATGAAGAGCGGCAATGTGCCTGTCACCAATTGCTTCAGGAATCCGCTCATTACGGTATCCAGTAGAATTGTGCCGACAATTATTGGAACTGACTCTAGAAGTATTATTGGGAATATGCCCAGCGATTCGTTGATGATTAGGTCCAGAAGCAGCGGTGCCGTGAATATTAGGTACAAGGCGGTAGCCAACAATACCTTCGACTCCAGTATTTTTCCTCTGCCCAGGGGAAGCATTTTGAGGAGGTAATAGCCCCCCAGGTCAACAATGTAGGATAGATACACTATCATAACTGTTACAATGCTTATCATTAGCTCGAAGGGCATTATGGTCATTAACGCCAATCGGGGATTCAATAATTTATATGGTATTATGAGCACCATTATCAGCGATATGGCTCCATACGCCACGGGAACCATTGTCATCATGAGTAGCCTACTGGATCTGTATATGGCCTTTAATTCCTTGATCAACATTGACGATATGATCCCCCGCCTCCGTAAGCTCATTGAGCCGCTCATCAATCGTGCCCCGCCCCCCTCGATGAAGAGAGGCCGATAATCCAGGCGAATCACGAGCATTGAGGCAATCACTGCTGCTACAGCATAGGCAGCAATGGATGCCATTATCATGGCGTTCGGACTTAATTGCGCCGAGGCTAGGTTAATTATCGGTAGGTACTTAATCAAAACCCATGGAAACGAAGAGGAGGAGAGCAGCGAAACCGATGGTGCATACTCCATTATTATGAGAGGCATGAAGCTGCCGATCATTAGGAACCCGATCATGATTATGGCTATCCCAATCATTCTCCCCATTGATGACCCGCTTCTGGTGAGCATTGTCATGACTATCGAGAAGCATGCGATCGCGTACAATATTGCTGCTAGCGACGTGATGAACGATGTTTGGGATATGAGTAGGGATAAGGCGAGGCTAATCGCTATATTCACGGCCAGCGGCGCATCCATTATTCTCAGCGTGGATTTAAGTAGGCTTCTCCTCGCATCATTATTATTAAGCGGAAGCACGAGGAAGAAGTCAATGAGGTAGGTTCCCCGTATCGAGTATAGTAATTGAAGCGTATCTATCAAGAGTATTGATAATGTATAGGAGAAGACGGTTAGGGGGTAGGAAACAGATAGCGACGCCACGTTTAGGTGAGCCGTCATGCTTGAAATGAGTTGGAGCTTCGCGGTGGATCCATGAATTATATTTATCGAGAAGCGTATCAGGGCCACGTCGATTAGGTACATGAAGGCTATGAAAATGGAAATGAGTATCTTTTGAATTATGGATATCCTCCTTATCCGCATCAATGCCTCACGATCAACCATGCTGGGCAATCCATGTAGTCGCGAGCCTATTACTCCTTGAAATAATAATTCCCTATACATTAGGTCGCTTATGCCCTCCGTGGCTTCTCAACAATTAATTAGCTAAATAAACTTATAGGGCACACTTAAAGCCCCGCCCCTCAGGGCAGGGGTTAGTTCCTCACATAGGTGAATCAATTATTGGGGGCGTTGGTGGTCACTGGGTTCCTCCATTCATATTTAGTATGGCCTTGATGTATTTATCCATTTCAGTTTCCTCAAGTATTATCTCTTCGAGCTTATCCTTATCGAGCTTGGATGAATCCATTACGCTGATCACTGTTCCCTTATTGATTAGCACTATATCGTTGCACAGCTTCTCAGCGGCATCCAGCATGTGGGTAGCCATTATTATGACCTTATTTTCCCTATACTTGCTAAGGGTCTCCCTAAGTATTATTATTGATGCCACATCCAGCCAATTAAAGGGCTCATCCAGGAGAAGAACATAGGGTTTATGCATTAGGGCAGTCACTATGGAGAGCTTCTGTCGATTGCCTATGGAGAGCGACGCCACCAATTTATTTAGCTGCGAGTCTAGATTGAACGCCTTGAGGAGCCACTTGATCCAATCCATGTACTGATCCCCAAGTTTTCTCGTGGATAAAATGAATTGAATTGTTTCCTCCACGGTCAATGAATCAAAGAGAAGAGGGCTCTCCGGGACATAACCCACAATCCTCTTGAACTCAATGGATGCCGGATCCATGGTTTTTCCATCGATCCTTATAACTCCATTGAACTGCATTAGGCCCATTATGGATTTAATAATGGTGGTTTTCCCAGCCCCATTAGGCCCCAATAAACAAGATACCTTGCCGCGCCTAGCGCTGAAGGAAACATCCCTCACAAAGTAAGTCCCATTAACAGCCACGCTGAGTCCCTCTACGCTTAACCCATCCACGCATCAATTAATTCAAGCCCCCTTTTAAATACGTTAGCAACCACCTAAGCCCTCACGAGGAAGGATTCATGTGCGCGTAATCCCATCATGCGAATCGCATCAGAAGATTTTTATATTGATTCCCGCGTTATGATTTAATGGAGTCCTCAGATGATGAGACAAGCAAGGCCATACAGAAAATACACTCGGAGGTAATGATGTCATTCATGAAGGACTGCTCCAATCTGGATTTCAACGATATAAGTAACTGCGTTTCATCGAAGCTGCGGGAAAATGGATTGGAGGTGCTGGATATAAGGATGTTCGACTTAGATGGAAAGGAAACCAATGATCCATCCACAATAAAATATGTCCGCGCATCAGTTAAGGGCGATTTACCCAATATAGAGCACATCTTCACATTCGCCGTAATAAAGAGAAGAGACAAATTCAATATATTATTCATGCAGTCAGCGGTTAACTATAAATAAATGAATTGTTTCTAATGCCTCCTACACTAAACAGCTGTTGCAGTCATGTGCATGAAGATGATTGAAGATAGAGGAACGGCCCTGCATCGAAATGAGAGTCATGTCGAGGAACAATAATTGCTACCGGAATGGGGCTGCCCCAATGGTTTGCCCACTGACGGCCTATTAACGCTTATGACCTAAGCACCTGCCCTTAATTATTTTTGTTTAGGGCAGCGATTGCAGAGGATGCCTGCTTCAGCAATTCCCTGGTTTTCTCTGGGCTACTTGTTTCGGCGTATATCCTAAGCTTTGGCTCTGTGCCGCTTCCCCTCGTGAGGATCCATGATCCATCATTGAAGACCACCTTCACGCCATCCATCGTTATGACTTGCCTCACATTGCCAAGACTGGAAAGCGCTCTTATCACGTCCTCCTTCCTCGTATTTATGAATTCCTTGGAGTTCTGCATGGGCACGTCGATTCGGCCCGAATGAAATTCGCCGCAGGAATTAATTACCTGCCTTAATTCATCGCCGGCCTCCCTCCCTATTAGGGCAGCGAATAATGCGCCGCTGTATATCCCATCCTTCTCGGGCACGTGCCATGAATAAGCTAATCCCCCGCTCTCCTCCCCCCCAATATCTATTTTCCCCCCTATTATGAGTTCCGATATGTACTTTATGCCGACGGGGGTCTCGTACAGCGGCACGCCCATCTTTGTCGCCAAGCAATCCACGGCGTGGGTGGTGGCCACTGTTCTCCCAAGCCCCCTCCTAATCATGTTTAACCCCATTAATCTATGTATCATTATTGGTATTATCCTATTAGCGCCAAGGAATCCCAGTCCCTTCACGGCGACCGCCAACCTATCCGCGTCGCCATCATGAGCAATGCCCATATCGAAGTCCCCCTCCATCACGGTCCTAATCATTTCAGTTAAGTTCCTCTCCTCGGGCTCCGGCTCTAACCCGCCGAAGTTCGGGTCATGAGTTCCATGGATCTCCTTGACCTCCATTCCCAGCGACTCCAGCAGCTTGGCCGTGTAGCCCACGGCGGCTCCATGCATTGGATCAACCACTACCCTGATCCTGCCCGGCTTTGCCCGACTCTCCAGCCAGGATTGGATGTACTCAATATATGGCTTCCTGAGTGTGATGGTTGGTATGGATTTATTGGGTATATCCTTAATGTACCTAAGCATGTCCTTCTCCTCATTCCTAATTATTTTCTCCACCTCGTTAGTGTCCTCGGGGAATGCGGAGGATCCATCCCTAGTTATTATCTTTATTCCATTATATTGCGGAGGATTATGGCTGGCAGTTATTTGGAAACCGAAGTCAAACCCCATTGATTTAACGGCCCAGGCAATTGTTGGCGTGGGCGTTGGTTCATCTGTTATAAGAGCGTCCAAGCCGTAATCCAGAGCTATCGCCGCCGCCTCCTCAGCGTATTGCCTGGATTTCCGCCTAGTATCATACCCTATGAGCACGCGATGCGCCCCATACTTCCTGTTCCAGTGCCTAAGCGCCGCCTCAACCACCATAGCCACCGTTAATTCATTGAATGTGGAATCAATTACGCCCCTAACCCCATCGGTTCCGAACCTAATATCCATAAATTACTCGATATTTATGGGGTTAAATGCTTTCCAGGTGAGGAGATAAAATAATGTTTTATTGATTTACCTGATTTTTTACTTGATTACTGTTTCTTCTTTTCCTGAGTTCCTTCCTCCTTCTTCTTCTTCGCCACCTTACTCACCTCGCTACAGCTAGCATTGCTGGAAATATTAAATGTATCGATAACTATTTTTACTTATTTTTAAGACAGAAAAATCTCTTTTCCCCAAATTTATTGGGCAACTTATTAATAAATAAGCGTTGCTTCACCGTGAAAACTCGTTTAAGTTAACGGTGAATCTCATCATTAATACGATTGCTAAATGATTGGGTTTCCCATGCTTTAGGGCCGCTTATCAAGGAATAAATAATGCTAAATAGGTAAACCTCATTAGAAATAGAGGTATCCCAATAAATGAAACACGCGAATGCCCACCAGCATTGGCATGAATGAACAAAAATAATTTAGATATAAATATGAAAGAAATGGGCACTAGATGTATTTGGAGAGCCTCTTCTCCGCTTCCTCCCAATTCAGGACATTCCATATGGCGTCCAAATACGCGTTCCTATTATTCTTGTATTGAAGGTAATAGGCATGCTCAAACTCATCTACTATCATCAATATGGGTAGTTCAGCTATGTGCTGATTATAATGATTCTCGAACGTGGTGAAAATCAGGTTGCCGCTCTCTGGATCATAATAGAGAGTTGCCCATCCGGTGCCCGGCAGCGATCTCATGGTTTCATCAAATATCTTCCTGAACTTATCATAACTACCGTATTGCTTCGTAATTAAATCAGCGAGCCGTCCACCGGGCTTGCCGCCGCCCTTGCCGCTGGGAGCCATGCTGTTCCAATACAAGGCATGCAGCTTGTGGCCATTTATGTTGAAGAAGAGGCTCCTCAATACTCCCTGAATATCATAGCTAGTCACATCCCCCTTCAGTATCTTCTCGATTCGCTCAACGGTTGCGTTTGCACCATTTACATACGCCTTATGATGCCCATTATAGTGAACATCAATTACTTGCCCACTTATATGGGGCTCCAGGGCATCTATTTTATATGGAAGCGGAGGTAACTCATACCTCTTGAATAGGTTTGCCGTAGACATGAGTTGAAAATCCAGCATACATTTAAAAATGTTTTTCCTTAATCCACATTAATAACTAATGCAATGCTTAAAAACACAAAGTAACATAATACTAAATTTCGCTATGAAAACTCAATCGTTTAATAATTCCTTCCTATTCTAGCAAGGCTACATCAATAGAGATTTGCAAAGAAGTACAAGTTCTCAAGTCACTGAAGGAGATAAGACTACAATAGAAATTGATATTAAGACAATTAATTATGATTTATATATGCTACCCTCATGATGCTAGCAATAGTTTATTGCTTATTTAATTTTATATATGGACCTCATCTTTCTCCAGTTTAATAGCTTTATCCAGACAATTCCTTAGTTTTCTCATAGTCTTAATCTATTATCAATTACGCTGAGATCAATTAGGTCATATAGTTAGAATTAATATTCCTGGACCATATGGGATCATACTTATGGGAAATAAAAACCATTCTAAGCGTGGATTCATGCTTGTGCTGGGTTTAGAAATGGGGACAATCAGTTGGAAAGTCAGACGGCGACGAAGTAAATAAAACATAAAGTATTAGGAGGGTGATTGCATCATTAGTCTGTGGTGGCAATGAATGAGTATATGCCTAGCCCAATCATGAATAGCCCTAAAATACCGAGAGCTAATCTACCTGCTTGAGCTATGATGCTCCAATCCTTAATGCTATGAATGATGCCCTTATATATTAGTGCAACGATAACTGATTGGGACAGCCATGAGCCAAGGCCGAATGCGAAGCCTATGAGGAAGGATAAGCCTGTTGAAATTGTGGGCACTAATATGGTTGTTAGTATCAGAACTATGAAAAAGTCGCCACCGAAGGCTGCGGTTAATCCATGTATCCAAATTAACTTATAATCCGCGGTTCTAACTTCCTCCGCATGGCCATGATTACCAAAGACTAGGTAGGCGGCTACTCCCATCATGGTTAACCCAACTAGTATATCAATATATGGATCCAGGATTGAGGTGTTGATAAAATTCAGTAATTGACCAATCAATGCACTCATAATCGTCCACACTAGCGTTAAGGCTCCAGCAAATACCGAGACGGCAGTGATGACGCCATTTATATCCCTCTGCATTAAGCCATAGGAAACTGTAAT
>JBMFVP010000020.1:0-27175 GCA_049965935.1 Thermocladium sp. | reverse complement strand
ACTTAATTGTCAGAAATGAGGGCAGAGGATATCAATAATATATGGGGGGGGGGGAGGGATAAATGAAGATATTGCTTCTCAGTGATATTCATTGGCCCAGCGATGCCGCGGTAAAGGCTTTATCTAAGGCAAGGAATTTCGATATGCTTATCTTGGCGGGCGACTTCATGGATTGTGGCTTATCGGTGGCTTGTTATGAGGCTTCATTCGATAGTTTTTTCCGTTTGATCAAGAAGGTCTCCGGAAAGAAGGAGATAATTGCGGTTCTGGGGAATCATGAGCATTACCTGAGTAGGAATGAGTTAAGGAGGGGAATTACGTCTCTAGAGAAGATCGCGAGTTATAGGAAGTACTTTGGAGAGCATGATAGCGTGCTCCTGGATTTTGAGGGGCCTTACTGCATTAATGGATTTTGCATAGCGGGTAATGTTGGATGGTATGATTACTCGTTTGCTGTAGGCTATGATTTTAAATATTACGATCAGTGTAATCCTTATGGCTGCTCCGTGGAGTCTCTATGGCAATGCGAGAGGCAGTACTGTAATTGCCCTGATTACTTCAGGGATTGTCTTTATGTAAGGCTTGGCATGAGCAATGGTGAGTATCTAAGCTATAACGTCAACTCATTACGAAAACAGTTATCTAAAGTTAATCAGCCCACCATATTAGTGCTTCATCACGCGCCGAGGAAGGACATAATTAAGGATGATGGGTTCTACTCTGCCTATGATGGAAGCAACAAGCTTGACGAGGTGGTTAGGGAATTCGGTTCTAGGTACGTAGTGTATGGTCATGTCCATGAAAGGGGCAATAGCATTGAGGTAAGGGATGGAGTGGTTTATATAAACTCGTTCTATCCTAACTTGGTAGCAATGAGGTATTCCGGAGGAAATTTGGAGATAGAGAGGTTATGAGTGGATAATAGTAAAAGCCTATCCCTAGGGCTTGGATTAAAGCATATACCTAAAAATTAAAAACATATAGTTGCCGGTGTTAATGGTTTATGAGTTGGTCTTTATTAGAGGAAATAAGGCGGAGGCCGGATTCCGTTAGGAGAATGCTTCAATCCAGGGGCTATGATGCCTCATTGGTTGATGAGTTCGCTTCGTTGGATCAAGAATGGAAGAAAATCAAGGCAGAAGTGGATGAATTAAGGCATAGGCACAATGTGATGACTAGGGAAGTGAGCAAGGCATCTCCTGACAAGAGAAGCGAATTAATAAATAATGCGAAGCAGCTACTTGAGGAAATAAAGAAAAGAGAGAATGAACTTAACGCTATAGAGGAAAAACGAACCGCGTTACTTATGCGGTTACCTAATTTGATCCATGAATCCGTGTATGAGGCATGCAAGGGAGGCGGCGAATCAACGCCGATAACGTATCATGGCCGCCCAAAGGTATGGAGGGATCTACTTAATCAGTTTCAATCCCAATACGTGGGCGTTGATTATGAAGTAATAGACTGGAAACCGGTGGGTCACGCTGATTTGCTTGAAAATATTCTAAGACTTGGAGACACTCAGAAAGCGGGTGAAGTTGCTGGGAGCAGATTTTATTATATATTTAACGATATAGTGTGGCTGGACTTCGCGTTAATAATGTATGCACTGGATTTCTTGTCTCGAAAAGGTTTTCAGCTAGTGATTCCGCCCTACATGTTGAAGCATGAAATAATAAGCTCAGTGATAGATCTAGAGGCGTTTAAAGACTCCATTTATAAGATAGAAAACGAGGACCTCTACCTGATAGGGACGGCAGAGCACCCAATAGCGGCTTATCTCCGCGACAGGGAGTTGCTGGAGAATGATTTACCTATACTGATGGCAGGTTTCTCCCCCGCATTTAGGAGAGAGGCCGGTGCAGTTAATAGGGACTTAAAGGGAATATTCAGGGTGCACCAATTCCATAAGGTAGAGCAGTTCGTATTTTCCCTCCCAGAAGATAGCTGGAAGTGGCATGAGTCTCTTCTAAGTAATGCTAAGGAAATATGGGAAGGCTTAGAGATACCGTTCAGGATAGTGCTGGTGTGCCCCAGCGACATGGGAAGAGCCGCGGCTAAGCAGTACGACTTAGAGGCGTGGATGCCAGCCCAAGGAACCTATAGGGAGATGGTTTCCTGCAGTAATGTCCTTGATTGGCAATCGGTTAAGCTTAGGATAAGAGTATTAAGGAAAGGAATGAATAGAGAATACGTTCACACATTGAATAGCACCGCAATAGCCAGCACCAGAACAATAACGGCTATACTGGAGAATAACCAGCAGCCTGATGGTACAATAATAATACCGAAAGTACTTAGGAAGTACTTAGAGCCATTCCAAGCGGCTCCAAAGGATGTGATTCACCCTAGGAGCAAGTAATTGGTTCTAGGCCATTAAAGGCCGTTATGCGATCGTGCGTGGAGCTAGTAATGCATTGTCAAGCTAGGTTAATCCGCTTATGATTGCCTTAATAGCATATTTAGGCATCCTAATCGAGATGAATTTAATTATATCTCCATACCAAGTGCTACCGCTTATTAACTTGGTAAGGAGCTCCTTAACATCATTACTGGCGTATCCCGTAGTGCCTAGGAATCTGCTGAAGAATTGTGTATCTAGTCCATATACGAAGAGCGATAATGCCTTAGCTAATCTGTTATTGCTTAGCAAATTACTTATTAATTGCCTATAAATCATGGGTTCTTCTCCACGCTTAAGTGATGCGTAGGCAGCATATGCAGCAGCTATTCCAGTATACATGGATTGATAAATTCCTTCCCCAGTAGTTGGATCAGCCACTCCAAGTGCATCTCCAGCAAACATTGTTCTCCCAATCACTGGCTCTATATTGGTGTATGGTATTAAGTGGCCAAGCACCTTACTGCTTTGAAGGCCCCATTGCGCCGCGTACTCCTCTAGACGTGAACCATACCTCTGCTTAATTATGGACCCTAATCCAACATCATAATGCCCATCTGATTGAGGAAATATCCAGGCATATCCATACCTAATCGCTGTGAAGTCCAGTAGGCAGGGCAAATCGCTGGGCCCCTTAGCTATGGTCATAACCGCAGCGGCGCTCTTATCATTAATTAAGCCAAGTGATGCTGCGACCCTGGAGGGCGCTCCATCAGCTGCTATAACCATGCTGGACATAAATGTTTCTCCGCTCCGCGTAATTGTCTCCACGTGATTCTTATGATTTATGACCCTCACCACTTCCCTGTTCTCGTACTCCGCTCCCTTGCTTGCCTCATCGAAAAGTCTCTTATCGAATTCCTCCCTCCTCGTTACGCTTATCAATGGAGTACTTGATCTAAGCATGAAGGTTCCCGCATAATTAGTGATATATACATCCCTACACTCATTTAGTACTAAGTCATCTATATCAATTCTAAGCCACTTGAGCAGGTTCATGGATTTCGGGGTCAATCCTCCCCCGCATGGCTTTATCCTGGGATGCTGCGCCTTATCCAGTATCAATACTTTTAGGCCAAGTCTTGAAGCCATTATGGCTGCCGTGGATCCCGCTGGCCCACTTCCAACCACTATTAAGTCATACTTGCCGCTCATTTTGCCCTCCTCATTGTGAGTATCATTATTACGGCCCCAATCGTTGAGTATATGAATGCCATGTAATAGCCAAGGACGAATAGTATTATTGATGCCGTTACGAAGATTACAGTCAGCGTCTTTTCCATTAATAATCCATTGACCCGCATGGCTGCTTTACTGCCCTTCGGCGTGTATATCCACTCAAGGTCCTTGAACATGGCTTCTATATAGTGATATATTATGGCAAAGGATATGGAGAAGCCCATTATGCTCATTGTGGCTAGGCTGAACATCATAGTCATTATTCCATAATTCAGCTTTCTGGCAGTTGCAAGCATCAACATGAGGAATCCGATGAGAAGGATTATATTAATTCCTTCCAGCGCCAAGACATAGAATGGAGGAAGAATCACACCGAATATTGATAGTATTATGGAGATGAAGATGGATAATCCGCCCAGGGATAAGAGGGGATACTTAGTTAACCATAGCAATATATCTATCTTATCGATTGTCGACATATTGCTCTTAATTATTCGCCTAAAGTATCTCCTTAGTATTATGGAGTCATTGGAGGACCATCGTATGTTTTGTGCCTTTAGAGCCATGTATGTGCTCGTGACTTCACTGGTTGCAGTGACTTCCCTCATCACTGCAACTCTTCCTCCGCTCATTTTGACCTTGAGCGAGAGATCCATATCATCCGCGGTACAGTGACAAAGCCCGCCAACCTTCATCAATGTCTCCCTTTTTATCACGAAGTTAGTGCCCATTATCATTGAGAATCCCCACCTCTGCCTGCTGAGGAATCTGCCTAGTATTATTATCTCATTGAATATATCATAAACCACCTTTATGGCCTTACTGGTGGCAGTGGGTATTGCTGGTCGCCCCCTATATACCGCACCCACCATATCATATCCAGCCTCCACATAACTCACGGCATACATTAGGTAATTGGGTGGAACCTCGGTGTCGGCATCGAGCACCATTATTAGTTCGCCCTTTGAGAATTGAATGGCATAATTAATTGCGCCTCCCTTATAACCCATTGGTGATTTCCTGTTTATGGCAATCATCCTCACTCCATATAGCTTTGAGTACTTCATGGTGATTGCCTCTATGGAAGAAAAGGTTTTCTCATCGTCATCGCTCACAACAATTGCCTCAAACCTATCCCTAGGATAACTCAGGCTAGCCACATTCTTTAGGACTTTCTCAACGACATCCATGGCCTCATTCTTGACCGGGATTATGATCGATATAAATGGTCTTGTCCTCGGCGGATAATGAATATCGTTCTTCCTAGAGTCCTTAAAGAGATAGAGACCGGAGTGCAGTATGGCAATTACTTGGATAGCTGATAAAGCAAGGAAGATGGAGTATATAACGTACATCATCAATAATAGCGGTATTGCGTAGCTTGCAGGGTGACTAACTGTGACTCCAATGGGTGAACTATTGTTGATGTAACTGCTTATGTTCTGTAGATTAGTCTTCTCTACATCCATGTAATGATTAAATTGGTATAATATCATTGTCATGTTATAGCCAACCTTATCCACCAATTCATCGAGGCCGCTTGTTATGTTGGCGGGCATTATATATTATGCCCAACAATACTGAGTTAAATAGTTTTATACAACGCCCTAGTCATTTTTCTCATTCTTTATATCATTCAATCATGAAAGGAATAGATAGTGGGCCCGGAGGGACTTGAACCCCCGACCAACAGGTCTGGAGCCTACTGGCATAGTATAAAAACCATAGCATGACCTTGAAAATCAAATTGAGCGTGCTAATGCTATCATTGATGGGATCAAGTTTAAAACTCACCTTTGGAAATATAACATATATGAGCCTTATTGACGAATTGACACGGGAGCCAGCTGTCGAGTTAATCAAGCTAGCCATAGCATACTATGCTAAGAAGTACGGCAGAAGCGTTAATGCAGCGGTGCTCGAGAAGCTCCTATTCTTCATTATATACACCGATGGCACCAAGCTTCTCAATACGCCACGGATCAAGTTGCCCGGGGAATTTAGGATTTACTCGAAAGGGCCATCTATATCCATCGATGAGGTACTAGGTGGTGAATCCAAGATGATTGAATATGGCATAGTAAGGACCGGCGATAATTATTACGTCAAGGGTATTGAGGAGTCCTTTGAGGAGTCCTACAGGTCCCTCGTGGAGAGGGGTTTAAGAGATCTAGCAGAGCAAGCGGTCAAGGTCATTGATGAATATGGAGCATTGGGGGTGGATGATTTAATTGCTCGCTCGCTCGAGGCTTTGGGCATTCAGGGCGAGGTCATTAAAGCGATGGCATTTAACATGAGCCTGGAGGCATATATGGATGTAGTGAGGAGACTTAGGAGTGTTCTTGAGAGCAAGGGGTCAATAGATGAGGAGGATCTCTATCCAGATCTATTCAAGATGATTGGGTAATTCATTCATGACGTTTAGGGCATTCCATGTCTTCATCGACACCAATGTGCTTGTCAATATGGTATATGCAATAACCTTGCACCACAGATTAAATAGGCCAAAACCAAAGATATTAGATCTCCTGGAAAATAACGTATTGGAGATCTATACAAGTATTACAATGGTAAATGAATTAGATGTGGCCTTGCCCAAATTATTGACCAGCGTCGATAGGGAGATGCATGGATGGGCCAATGTAGAAGCTAATGAAATGGAGGAATACTGCATTAGTGAATTGAATAGCTTGGTAAATATGAGGTATGTAAGAGTAATAGAGGAGGACGGATCGCTGGAATTGCAGAGAAGAGCCCTAAAGTATAAACCCAGCAAGAGAGTTTGCTGGAAGAGCAATATAATGGATAAACTGCTCAGCAGAATTCCAAACGAAGACATAGATGTAATCAATTCGCTGCTCTATGCCTACGATTTGCTGGCCACGGTGCGGCGAAAGAGAGGCCCTGGTACGATAAGCGGTAAGTTGGTCTTCGTAACGGAGGACAAACATCTTAGGAACTTCATTGAAAGGCAATTGACGTGCTATGATTGTCCTTGTACGAGTAGAATTATTGCCATAAGCTATAAAGAATTCAAGGATCAATTGAGACAAATTTAATTCTAAGGAAGTTGAAATAATGAGACCCATTCGTCGCTGGTTTATGAATGAGCAAGCTTGCGGTAGCAGTGGAGTTATCTTAATATTATGTTTAATACAAAAATTGTCTGAAGATCAGAGAGCTAAGCTGGACTATCCGCTTGGTTTCGCTCATTATCTATAAATTGATTGAAAATGGAGGTCCATAGATAGTGGGCCCGGAGGGACTTGAACCCCCGACCAACAGGTCTGGAGCCTGCCGCTCTGAACCTTGCTGAGCTACGGGCCCTCTGGTTCCACTTAGGTGTTGTCTTTTTATTTTTTACCTTAACAAAGCTTTGC
This sequence comes from Thermocladium sp., assembly GCA_049965935.1. Classification (GTDB taxonomy): domain Archaea; phylum Thermoproteota; class Thermoprotei; order Thermoproteales; family Thermocladiaceae; genus Thermocladium. Next base: position 20,215 of record JBMFVP010000020.1, on the reverse strand, counting down.
TTCATATTTCGCACAGGGGACAGTCCGTGAGGACGGCGTAGTTTGCATTTTATTTGGCCTTGAAATTAACGGCATTAGGTTTTGTCTGGGGATCTAGGGGATTCCCTGCTAGTTCCTGAGGGGAGGGTGGGAACACTTGGTATACTCGGCACTAATATTTATTAATTATTATATTTATTACACTTTTATGAGAACCACGATATCGATAATAAAGGCAGATATAGGAGGACTCCCTGGGCATGCTTGGGTTCATCCAAAGATACTTGAATATGCAGCGGATAGATTGGCCTCGGAGGTTAGGAATGGTTCAATAATAGATTACTTCGTGTTCAATGTGGGAGATGACATGAGCCTATTAATGACCCATAGCAAGGGCCTCAATAATTCATCCATTCACGAAATAGCTTGGAACATATTTAGGGATGCCACGGAATCGATTGCAAAGAAGGTGAGGCTATATGGTGCTGGCCAGGACCTCCTTAAAGACTCGTTCTCTGGAAACATTAGAGGAATGGGGCCTCAAGTCGCTGAAATGGAATTCGAGGAACGAGGCAGCGAGCCAATAATAGTGGTTGCCGCTGATAAGACTGAGCCGGGCGCCTTTAATTTACCTTTCTACAAGATGTTTGCCGATCCATTTAACACCGCTGGATTAGTTATTGATCCAGCTATGGCAGAGGGATTCATATTCGAGGTGATAGATGTTAAGGAGGCCCAAGTATTCCTATTAAGGATGCCGGATGATATGTACAGATTATTGGGGCTAATTGGAACGCCCGGCAGATACATAGTTAGGAGAATTTATAGGAAACGGGATTTAGTACAGGGAGCAGTGGCCAGCGTCGAGAGGCTCAACCTTATAGCCGGCAAATATGTTGGTAAGGATGATCCCGTGGCGATAATAAGGGCTCAACACGGCTTGCCGGCGGTTGGCGAGGTTCTAGAGGCATTTGCGTACCCCCACTTAGTGGAGGGATGGATGAGGGGTAGCCACGTGGGTCCACTCACTCCCTCCAAATTTGCCCAATTCATTCTAGATAAGAAGATGGCGCTGGGGCCAAAGATGACTAGGTTCGATGGTCCTCCAAAAGTCGGCGCATTAGGCTTCCAATTACATGATGGCTACTTAGAGGGGCCTGTTGATTTGTTCGATGATCCTGTATTCGATTATTCGCGGCAATTGGCGGCAACCGTCACTGATTATATAAGGAGAATGGGCCCAATAATGCCTCACAGATTGCCGCCCGAGGAAATGGAATACACAACTATTTCGCAAGTGCTAAAGGAGGTTAAGTCGCTTCCGCTAGATGAGTACGAAAAAGATAGGGAAAGCGCATTGAAGACGTTAATCTCCTAAATACTTTTATGCTTAAATTCCATTGTAAAATGATTTTTCTATTGCTGCATAGCATTGTATTCCTTCTTCTGGCTCCGCTTGATGCGTTTTAAAATGTTCTAAAGGTGTGTGAATATCTTTAGAAAAATAAAATGGAAAATAAAAACAATTCCATTAGTAATGGTTCCTTACATATTGAGCATTTATTTTGAAGTGATTGCCGTGGAAAGTTTATAAGTATATTATTGATAACCAATAACTTAATGAATAAATCCAAGAAGAACCTGAATTGGGGAATCCTAAGGGACCTAGATGAAAGCAACTTAGGCAAGTACCAATGGTCAGCCATAGTATCGGTATCCCTAGGCATGTTCCTATGGGGCTTCCTACTCGCATTAGCACCCTTAACCACTCAATGGCCCTTCGTGCCTCAAAGCATGGTTGAGTATGTGTTGGTCTCAGCTCCAGTGGCCTTAACAATAGGCAACTTAACTATAGGTAGGCTTTCCGACGCATATGGTAGGAAGTATATATTTATGCTTACCTTAGTTCTCTATGGTATTGGCACATTATTAATAGTGCTTGCTGAAAACGTATACACCCTAATTATGGGCATAGTTCTAGCGGAGTTCGGCCTTGGAGGCGAGGAACCCACCACATTAGCCTACTTGGCCGAAATGATGCCCATTAAGAGAAGAGGTTCTAGTAGGCGTTACCAATGTAGCTAACCTGGGCGCGGCAGTAGCAGCTGCATTAAGCCTAGTTACCACCATGTCAATTAATCTTCAGAAGGAGTTCTTCGGAATAACGTTAGGGGTAGCATTAGTTGTCATGTTGGTGACTAGGCTAATAATACCTGAATCATATCGCTGGGCGCTTTTTAAGTATGAATCCCACGGTAACTCTAATCCAAGCAACTTGAGGCTAAGATTGCTTGTCTTAGTGTCCCTTGCAGTAACAATAGTGCTCACCTATGCCCTACTAGCCTTAGTAATGGGCCCTTACCTATTCCCGAAGTTAACATCATGGATAGTGCTGCTATATAATATTGGGGAAACCATAGGCGGCGTGGTGGGCATTCTCATGCTTAGGCAAATGGGAGTTAAACCATTCACATTAATATCGTACCTAGGTGGGTTCATCACAATACTAGCATTTATACCGCAACTCCTCCTCATACCTCATAGCCTAGCGGCATTCCTCTTGCTGCTCCTTATTAATGGCATATTCGGAGAATTAGGGTGGGCTGCTAGGATAATTCTTGAGCCCGAGCTATTTCCGACCAGGTTTAGATCAATGGGGCATTGCAGTAGTTAGGGCCTCGGCCTACGTAGTTTATATAGCATCGATATTCTTCACGGCTAGCTTCACGATGTACGAGTACCTATCGTATAATGTTGGGTTATGGGGACTAGGCTTCACTGCGGCATTGATCTGGTATATTGTTGGTGTTGAAACTAAGTTTAAGACCCTTGAGCAAGTCAATGAGCAGAACATTAGTGGAGCAAAGCATTAACTGGAGATATCTAGACCATTTGAAGCGAAATAAATGAGTTAAATAATACCATTCACGGGCCTTCACCTCCTTAATCCCCTAATGTTAAAATAATATCTAGTAGAATGGCTTAAAAGCGCTCTAAGTTTATATAATTAATGAGGCGGTGGGTTAATGCATGAGATTTCCAGTTCTCGTAATAAATATGAAGGCTTATCCCGAAATAATAGGCCAAGGCTCACTTCAATTAGCTAAGGTAGCCGAAGATGTGTCCAAGGAGCTGGGGGTATCAATAGCCATTGCTCCACCGCTCACCGAGTTAAGGAGGGTAGTCGAGACCGTGGCGATAGATGTATTTGCTCAATCCGCTGATCCAGTACTGCCAGGGGCAGCCACGGGTTATACACCTCTTGAGATGATCAAGGAAACAGGGGCCCGAGGCGTTATTCTTAATCACAGCGAGCATAGGTTATTATTAAATGACTTGGCATGGATGATAGGCAGGGCAAGGGAACTTGGTTTAGAGCAATTAGTGTGTGCGCCGAATCCAGAGTCAAGCGCTGCTGTCGCTGCCTTATCGCCCACGGCTGTGGCTGTTGAGCCTCCAGAATTGATAGGTACAGGTAAGGCAGTCAGCAAAGAGAAGCCTGGAGTAATCACTAGGACAGTTGAGTTAGTATCTCGAATTAATCCTAGCATTAGCGTTATTACCGGTGCAGGTATAGAATCGGGCAGTGATGTGGAGGCTGCCCTACGGTTGGGAACCAAGGGAGTGCTTGTGGCCAGCGCGATAGTTAGGGCCAAGAATTGGAGGGAGAAGGTGCTCGAGTTGGCTCGTCCACTGCAAGATAATTAATCATTACTGCTTCAATATATTGTTGTATTTGTCCCTTAATGCCTTCTTGTCAACTTTACCTGTGCTGGTCAATGGAAGTTCATCCAGTATAACTACCTTATCTGGGAGCCACCACTTGGGTATGACGCCCTTAGTTACATATTGCTCTAGGTGCTGTATAATGTCCTTCTCCTTTAATTGTTGACCTTTTTTCGGCACCACCAATGCTATTGGCCTCTCACCCCACTTATCATGTGAAACGCCTATTACCGCCACGGCTGCAACGCTTGGATGAGTTGATATTAGATCCTCAAGTCTAAGGCTGCTTATCCACTCGCCGCCTGACTTCACCACATCCTTCATTCTATCAACTATTTTCACGTAACCATCCTCGAATTTCACCGCTGCATCGCCCGTATGGAACCATCCATTCCGCCACGCATTCCTAGTCTTCTCGGGGTCACCCATATATTCCTTGAATAACCATGGTGAACGCACGGCTATTTCCCCAATGGTCTTGCCGTCGGGAGGAACATCCCTATCATACTCATCCACCACCCTCAAGTCAACCAATGGAACTGGAAGACCTGTTCTGAGCATTATGTTCTTCTTTTCTTCATCGCTTAGATTCATGTGTTCAGGTCTCAAGTGGGCAATTGTGAGTATTGGCGCTGTCTCAGTTAATCCATAGCCGCTTATGACAATCATTCCCCTAGCAGTAGAGGCATCCAGTAATCCCTTGGGCAAGGCTGCGCCTCCTATTATCATTTTGACTCCATGCAAGTCATACTTGCTTGAGTCTGGGTGGGAAAGCAATGCGTATAATATCGTGGGCACGCCGGCCGTGAATGTGACCTTCTCTTCCCCTATTAATCTAAGCATGTGGCCCCACTCAAATTTTCCTGGATAAATTATCTTTACTCCAGCCAGGGGGAGGGAGTAAGGCATTCCCCATGCATGCACGTGGTACATGGGAACGAGGGGCATGGCAGTATCCGTGTTTCGTAGTTCTATTGGCGGCTGAACCACTGCTCCTATGGTGGCGAGGGAATGAAGCACTAATCCCCTATGTGTATGTATACCTCCCTTGGGTAATCCCGTGGTTCCCGACGTGAATAGCATTGTTGCGGGGGTTCTTTCATCTAGTTCTGGAAAACTTGCCTCTCCTTGTTTGTTCGTTTCGTCGTAGTAGTTAAGCATCTTGGTGCCGAAGTTATCGTTGGGCACCTTGTTTTCATCGCTCATGTATATTATTGCCTTTACTGATTTCACGTTTTCTATTATTGGCTTTAGGAGGGGAGCGAAATCATCGATATTTATGAATAGTAGTTCCGGTTTTGCTGCATTCATTGTGTAAATTATCTCTTGTGGAGCTAGACGTACGTTAACTGTAAAAAGAGTGGCTCCAATAGATGGCACTGCGTAATACAGCTCTCCATATCTGAGGGAGTTCCAATCCAGTACAGCAACCCTGGTACCGGGTTCACTGGGCTTGCCTGCCTTAACCCCCAGCTCCAGCAATAGCGATGCAACTTTCCTGACTCTATTATTGAACTCCCTATTTGTCAATGATATGCGTTTCCCATTATATGGCCAATATACAATCTCTCTATTGGGATATGATGATGTAGCATAGTTTAATATTTTGTCTATTGTTAGTTGATAGTCATAGTAACTCATGAATTTATTTAGGTATAGCACGCTAATAAATGTTACTGCTCTACACTACATATAGGTAATATTTTTAATCTAGCCAGTATCAAATCCCGGCGAGAAATATGGTATTTCCATTTGATGGGTTGGGAGACTATCAATTAGTCTTCAAGGCCGAGCATGAGATGTTTAGGAAAGCCGTGAGGGAATTCGTTGAGAAGGAAATAAGACCATTGTCGCAGCAAATAGATGAGACAGATGAAGTTCCAAAACCCCTCCTTGAGAAAATGGCCCAGCAAGGATTCTTTGGCCTACATCTATCGGAGGAATATGGTGGGCAAGGCGGAGATACCATAATGACAGTGATACTGAGCGAGGAAATAGCCAGAGTATCTCCAGCCGTTACTGTGGTCATGGGAACCAATGACTTATTCTCCATACCATTATTGATCTATGGGAATGAGGAACAGAAAAAGAAATACTTGCCCCCGCTCGCCAAGGGCGAGAAATTCGGCGCCTTCGCAGCTACTGAACCATGCTGTGGCAGTGATGTTGCCGGCTTCCAAACAAAGGCCGAGAAGAAGGGCAATAAGTGGGTCATAAATGGTAGAAAAATGTTCATCAGCAATGCAGATCTGGCGGATTACTTGATAGTATTCGCCAGAACCAGTCCCCCGCCTGATAGGAAGAGGAGGTGGATGGGTCTAACCGCGTTCATAGTGGAGAAGAATACTCCTGGATTAAGTCTTGGAATGAAGGTGCATAAAATGGGTCTAAGGGGGAGCCATACGTGGGAGGTAATCCTAGATAATGTAGAGGTGCCGGACGAGAATAGGGTCGGCATGGAGGGTATGGGCTTCCTAATAGCAATGGAGACGTTTGATAGAACCAGAATAGGAGTTGCTGCTCAGGGGCTCGGTATGGCCCAAGCCGCTTATGAAGCCGCATTTACATATGTCCACCAGAGAAAAGCATTCGAGCTGCCCTTAGCATCCTTTGAGGCGGTTGAGTTCTCCCTAGTAAATATGCTAAGCGAATTAATGGCTGCCCGCTACTTAACATACTTGGCGGCTTACCTAGCCGATCAAAATAGGCCCGAGTTCACCTTCGCCGCCTCACTAGCCAAATTCTACGCCACAGAGGCGGCTGAGAAGATAATATCAGATGCAATAAATCTACATGGTGGAGTCGGCATAACTACTGAGGTTGGGCTTGAGAAGCTTGCAAGAGATGCCAAGATAACTCAAATATATGAGGGTGCCAACAATATTCAGCGATTAGTGGCTTATAGGCAGTTGGTGAGGATACTCAGGAACAAGGGCGTACTTGGCGGCGAATCCACAGGGGAAATGTAATTTGAAAATTAAGATAATTGTGTATAGGAATTTAGTTTTTCTCTTTAATGTATGGATTTGCTTCTCATGTCTATGATGTATTTTTAAGCATGGGCTGGAGTAATTTTTATAAAGGAGTTATTTCTTCTTGTAGTATGTCAAGTGAAGATCCAATACAACTCCTAAATAACTTGGTTGAGGCCAATAAGGGCAAGATAATGGAGAAAATGAAGAATGTTAATAAGGTATATCAGTTTCAAGGAACTAATTTAGAGGCTTTCTATGTCCAGATAAAGGATGGAGCGGTCACCATAGTTAAGGGAACCCACCCATCGCCAAACCTGGCGGTCAGCATTAGTAGGGATAACCTTGTTAAGTTAATTAAAGGGGAACTGGATCCTATAAGTGCATTCTTTAAGGGGTTATTGATGATAACTAAGGGAAATCCAATGGAGGCAATGGACCTGGTAAATATATTGAAGTGAAGCTCTAGTATCGTCTTGAGACCCTTACCCAATAATTAGCGTTCTTCTCTGGGCATGCTAAGTCTTTCTCTCCACCTATTTGCTCGGTGGGTTCCTCATCAATTGGAATACCTAGTATGCTGGCATCCAATTGCTCCTGTATCTTTATGCCGCATTGCTCATCCCCGCTCCAAGGTATCATGATTATGCCAGTGCCCAAGTTATTTAATGCTTCCTGCATGCTACTTACATAGTGAATTGACTTCCTTAAATTGCTCCATGCCTCCTTCCTCATGTTATCCCCGATCTCTACCATTAATTTCCTAAGGAAATTAACCACATCTTGACGAGGCACATCATATTTCTCCCCGGTATCTCTCCTGGCGACTATTACGGTTTTCTTATCCATATCTCTAGGTCCTATTTCTACACGTATTGGCACGCCTCTCATTTCCCAATCATTGAATTTCCAGCCCGGTGTCTTATCATCGCGCAGATCCGCTAATGCCCTTATTCCATCTTCCTTAAGTTCCGCCTCCACTTTAGCTGCCTCTCCCTTAGTGTCGTATCCCTCTTGAGGAATGGGAACTATCACCACTTGTATTGGAGCCACGTTGGGAGGTAGGAGAAGACCATTATCATCTCCATGTATCGCCAGCATGCTTGCTATAACTCTTTCCGATATGCCGTAGCTTGTTGTATGAGCATACTTTGTTGTTCCATCCTTATCCAGGTAGGTTACCTCGAAGACTTTGGAGAAGTTAGTTCCAAGGTAATGAACGGTCCCTATTTGTATTGTTTTTCCATCTGGCATTAAGGTATCGAATGCTATGGTATAGACAGCCCCTGCAAATTTATCCCACTCTGGCCTCCGTGATATTAGGTAGGGAATGCTGAGATAATCATATATTTTTTTGTATATTTCCATTGCCTCCTTAACCGTTTTCTCGGCATCATCCTTATCCACATGAGCCGTATGGGCTTCCTTGAACATGGAGATTTCTCTGAGCCTAATCATGGGATGCGTCGACTTAGTTTCTGCTCTAAATACGCTGGTTATTTGGTAAACCTTTAGAGGCAGGTCAGTGTGGTCCTTTATCCATAATTTAAACATGGGCATCATTGCGGTCTCGCTGGTGGGTCTCAGAATGAGTCGTTCAGGATCCTTGCCGCCTTTAGATACCCAGAAAACCTCTTCCTCGAATCCCCTTATATGCTCGCTCTCCTTGCTGAAGTACTCAAGCGGTATAAATACTGGGAATAGGACCTCGCCGTGGCCTGTTTCATCATGTAGTTGCCGGATAATATTTTCCACTCTCCGCCTTATTTGTAAACCATAGGGTCTCCATATATATGCGCCCTTTACTGGATATCTATATTCGTATAGCTCAGCATCCATTATTATTTTATTGAACCACTCGATGAAGTTTCTCACTTTCTCTCTCTTGCGTTCCCTCTTTTCCCTGACTATTCGTGCCTGGAACTCGGCAATAGGAATCCCCATTGCCTGAGGCTTCACGGCTTTTTAAACCTTAACTCCGAAAACTAGTTTTCTTTATTGCCCTGGGAGCGATAATGTTAAAAACCTTAGTTAGCTCCAATAGCGATGAACTTTCTATAACGATGTGGTCAGGGAAATCTTGGAGATATCCAGGCGTTGGCAGAATGAGTGGTACACGAAGGGGGTGTTTAATGGTAACGTCAAGGAGGATGCCCCTAAGTACTTTATCACTGTTCCATACCCCTATGTTCAAGGTCCTCCACATATCGGGCATGGCCGTACATTCACTATAAGCGACATAGTTGCTCGATTAAAGAGAATGCAAGGCTATAATGTATTATTTCCAATAGCATGGCATATAACGGGCACGCCCATTCAGTCTGTGGCGGATAGATTGAGTAAGGGAGATACGGAGTTGAGGGACCTCTATGAATGGTATGTTGGAATTTATATAAAGGATAAGGAAGAAGTGAAAAGAGTAATCGACTCATTCAAGGATCCCTGGAATATAGCGAAATTCTTCGCCAGCCATTATGAGGAGGATTTAAAGATGATTGGTCCATCAATGGACTTCACGCGTCAATTCACCACCGGTGATCCGGAGTATAGTTCCTTCATTATTTGGCAATACTATAAATTACGGGATAACGGCTTCATAACTAGGGGAAAACATGCGGTTCTCTTTTCCCCAGCGGAGGGTCAAGCGGTTGGGGAGCATGATATAAAGGGCGGTGACGAGATCAATATAGAGATACTAGAGTTCAATTTGGTTAAGTTTAGGTTAAGCAATGAAAAATACCTAGTGGCAGCCACGTTCAGGCCTGAAACAATATTTGGCGCTACCAATGTATGGATAAATCCGAACACCATTTATGTGGAGGCCCAGATAGGTGGGGAAACTTGGATAATATCAAAGCAAGCCGCATGGAAGTTATCGTTCCAAGATAAGGAGGTTAAGGTGATTAGGGAACTCAAGGGAGAGGAATTACTTGGGGCGCGAGTCATTAATCCGGTGACCGAATCTTGGTTGCCGGTTTTGCCGGCCAGCTTCGTGGATGACGATACCGGCACTGGAGTTGTGTATAGCGTTCCTGCTCATGCTCCATATGATTACATTGCCTTGGTGGAGCTGGCTAGCGGTAATGATGCATTTAGTAGTATTGCCAGAAGTATTTCCCCAATTGGGATAATAAGGGTTGAGGGTTATGGCGAGTGGCCCGCCGCTGATGTTGTTAAGCGAATGGGGATAAAGAGTCAACTAGAGAAGGATAAGCTTAATGAGGCAACTAAGATAATCTATAGGGATGAGTATTATTCCGGCGTAATGAAGGATAATACTTTGCTTGCAGGTGTGAAGGTTTCTGAGGCTAAGGAAAAGGCAATTCAATTATTGAAGGATAGAAATGCTTGGGACATAATGTATGAGACGGAGCCCAGATTAATATTTACGAGAGGCGGCAATAGGGTTATAGTTGCAGTGATACGGGATCAATGGTTCCTTAATTATGGTCACCCAGAATGGAAACCAAAAATACGGGAAGCATTTAACTCCATGAAAATAATCCCGGAATCTTACCGAGTTAACTTCGAGTCAACCATTAATTGGCTGAATATGAGACCATGCGCCAGAAAAAGAGGTCTCGGCACTCGCCTTCCCTGGGATAATGAGTGGGTAATAGAATCTTTGAGCGACTCAACGATATACATGGCATTCTATGCAATTGCCAGGCATGTGAAGAACAGCGAAGCATCTAAGGTGCTCGGCGAATTGGCATCCAAGGTGATTCAGAGCAATGGAGAAGATGAGGATTCTCTTCGCAAGCTTCTCTCATTCTATGATTATGTATTCCTAGGTAAAGGCAAGCCATTAATATTAAGTGAAGTAGCGGAGAAGGCCCGTAGGGAATTCATGTACTGGTACCCAGTGGATCAGAGGCACAGTGGTATAGATTTGATCGGTAATCACTTGAGCTTCTTCATAGCTCACCATGCAGCTATATTTCCACGCGATATGTGGCCTAAATCCATCACGCTAAATAATTTCCTAATACGTAATGGGCAGAAGATGTCGAGATCCCTTGGAAACGTCTTACCACTTAGGGAAGCCGTTGGCAATTACCCACCGGACATGGTTAGGCTCTATATGGCTTATGAAGCGGATCTAGAGAATCTCCTTGATTGGAAAGATAATGAAGTAGATGCGGTGCTTTCTAGGTTAGTGGATTTCTGGAGGCTAGCAAATGAAGTAATAGCAATGGGGAAATCGCCATCCCCCACTGAGGATTTGTCTCTTCCAAGTAAGTGGTTGCTGAGCAAGATCGATAGATTGCTAATTACTGCTCCTAAGTTAATAGAGGATATGAATATTAGGAAATACGTATTGGACTCATTCTTTAACATGCTTAGCTCCGCGGAGATCTACATGATTATGAAAGATTCATTGCCTGAATCTAAGTCAGTGCTTTGGGAATTTTTAGGCAAATGGTTAATATTATTGAGTCCCCTCATGCCTCACATAACCGAGGAATTATGGCATAGAATGGGTAATTCAACCCTTATTTCACTGGAGAAATGGATTACCCCCGCTCAGGAACCAAGCAGAGAGGTGGATGAAGCCGTCGATATAGTGTTCAGGACCATGGATGATGTGAGGGAATTATTGAGGCTAAGAAAAGAGGCGAAGCTGGTTCATATTTACGTGGGGCCAAGCAATGAGCTTTATGAGCTAGTCAGCTTTATTTCCGCTAAGATGGATGAGAAAAGGGATATAGGATCAATAATTAAGGAGGCTTCAAGCAATCCGCGCTTCAATAATATGAAGCCCCGTATACCGGACATGGCCAAGAAAGTACTTAATGGACAAATACCCCGCGGAATCGTTTCAAGGGAAATGGAGTTAAATGCATTTAAATACTTCAGTCCAGTAATGGAAAAGAAGTTAGGCATTAAGGTAGCGGTTCACGACGCATTAAATCCAGACCAGGATCCCGCCAATAAGGCTAAATCGGCTATGCCGGGTAGACCGGCAATATATATTGAGTGAAACTAAATAATTCAAGGTTAATTTATTTGTTCTTATTGGCTCTTTGTCACGGTGAAGCTCGATATATCAACGAATGGGGCTCGCGTCGGAACCTCGACCTCCCACCACTTTATTGGGTATAATGTCTTGGATAATGCCTGGATATTCCTAAGCATATCGCTAAGTCGACCCGCTAATCTAAGTCGCTTCTTGGATCTTCCCGCTATTCTACCATTTCTTATCAATAATATGGCGTCCCGTCCCACGGTGGAGAAGATGCCTTCCATGCTGTTCTGGAGCCTCGTGTACCAATTATTAGTGAATAATACTCCATCCCCATCCAATAAATCATCCTCACTCGCGTCGCCGGGAGCGGTTTCCAAGTTCCATGGTGCTGGAAATACCCATCCAGCATTGCCAGTACTCTTCGATTTATGGCGATCTGCGAGGGCTGTATTGAAGAGGAGGGTCCTGAACACTCCGTTCTCTATGATAGCCTTATCACGAGTTGTGTTCCCCTCATCGTCAAAGAATATGGGTTTCAAATCGCTTAGTGGTTTATCATGTAATGTAAATAATGGAGAGAATATCTTATCGCCTGGCTTTACCTTGGTGAATATGGAGGAGCCGGTCTCCACAGACATGGCGGATGCCATCCTGCCTACTAATTGAAGCAAATTCGAGAAAACCATTGGCGACAGAATAACCCTGTACTTTCCCTCATCTATCTCAGCTTCATCTGTTATTGAGGCGTATTCATCCGCTTTCTTCACGGTATTCCTAACGTCATTAATGTTAAGTCGAGAGCCAGTCGTCGCCCAATGGCCAGTATAATCCCCCCTGAATACCCTGAAGTGAGCCGTGAATGTGGTCAGTTTCTCTATTCCAATGAATCCTCCGCTAGTCGCGACTCGCCGTTCATTGCTTTCCAGCATAACGACGCCGCTGGTCTTCTCGGTCATCATGTTAAGTATATCATCTATTAAGTGGCTTGGGTTCTTTATGTTGCTGATTATATTTGGGTCACTTGCATCTTTCTTTATCTCTGTTTCATTGCGCGGAAGCCTGAAGAAGTACGGCGACGGAGTTAGACTTGCATTTGCCTCCTTATCTATATTGCTGGGGGGATTACCGGAGAAACCTATTATTGCCATTTTCCCATTTGACCCAACATAAACTTGGCCATCAACGGTTCTCCACCTCTGCAGTAAGGCAACGGAGCTATCCACTACCTTTATCATTAAATTATCCTTGACCTCCATTACCACGGCTTTTTCCTCGGCTTGTATTGAGCCAAGGATTGAGACTAATTGATTACTCTCCAAGCTTCTTCACCCTAATGTTCCGGATCCTCATATTGGGTCCACCCATCCATACAGGTACAGCCTGCGAAGGCTCGCCTTTCCCGCACATGCCAGCATAGAATCTTAAATCATCATCGACGGCATCTATTGAACTATATATTTCCCCCGTGCTGGACTCAAGAACGGGATACTTCACTGGGTTCCCCACCTCGCCGTTCCTTATCTCATATGCTTCAAGCCCAACATATCTTTGTCCCCACCTTATGTCATCTATGTTCCACTCCATGTAACTCTTGAGGAATATTCCACTTCTCACATCGCGTATCAATTCATCTAGTTTCATATTGGATGGTTCGAAGAAAGTATTGGACATCCTAATAAGGGGCTCTGATTGGTAATCCATGCTTCTCATGGATCCATTTGGTTCCGCGTTCATCTTGTAAGCAGTGAAGCGGCTTTGAAGCAATTCATTGACTCTTCCATTCACTATCAACCGCTTTTTCCTCGCCTCAACTCCCTCGTCGTCAATTAAGTAAAAGCCGAGGCTGCCGGGGATTGTGGGATCATCTGATACATTAACCGCTTCTGAGGCGAATTTACCTGCCGCTAAGTACCCCAAGTAACTCTTACCTGCCTGGGCAGCCTCCCTGCCTAGAACCCTGTCCGCCTCAAAGGGGTGCCCAGTTGATTCATGGGCTATTATGCCGGCTATTAAGCTGCTCACCACGACATCCATTTTACCAGTTGGAGGTGACTTGCCGTTTATTAATATATTATCGAGGGACCTCACTTTCTCTATTAGTTCAGCATGGATATTCCATTTATCCAGCAACTCTAATCCACCAAGAGCCCCTAATTCATCTGACCACATGGAAATGGTTTCTCCATTGTTCTCCAGCACCATGGAGTACCTCAACCAGAGGCCTGGCCTCTCTATGTAAGAGAATGTGCCTTCGCTATTATGGAAGGCTCGTCTCTCGATGAATTCAAGCAGGGATATATTGAATCTAATTAATTTGGAATTCAATTTTTCACTACGTACAAGGGAATCGATTTCCTGCAGCATCTTTACCTTCTCCTCAATTGATACATCGCTCATGGGCTTTGCTTGAGGCACGATTACATTCTTACTCACTGGAGTGACCGGTTTGAATCCAGCCTCCCAACTTTTCGACTTGATAATTAACCTATCCACCTTGGGCTCATTGGAGGAGAATACAGTTAGGAGACCATTATTGAACGACCTAACCAAGTAACCCTCGCTTACCCAAGAGGTCTTTCCCGCCACAATTCCATTAACTAATGAAATGCTTGAGCCTCTCTGATAATGGTAACGAGCATCAGAATATGCAGAATCTTTATCTATCAACTTTCGGAGGTAGTCCTCCATAACTTAATCAATGGTTTCTCCTTATAAATATTATCAATGTGCGCATAATAATTTACGGCCCTATCCTTAAAGGTTCCTCAATGTACTCTTCGTCGCTGGTAATGGGAACTCGCTCCCTTTCGCTATTTCCATGAATTAATCACTGAATGGTTAAAAGAGATAACTCCAAGGTTTAACCCGTGCTCCCTCCTAAAAAGAAGAATCATCATTCACCTCATCATTATTAGCCAAGTAAAGAATATCTGGTCTCTCCATTGCCTTAAAGGATCAAGCCTTGTAATTCTCTTTGCCGGTAAAGTGTCGGCAAGAAACGCTTCTAACACACTGTTGCATTAGCCACCCGGTCGGGATAAATGGCCCATGATAACCATACATTGCCCATGCCTCCCTTGGCCGAAATCCTAGACAGAGGGCCAAAAATTAAAGAAACCGCTCCACTAGTTTCAATGTGTGTTGCTAATACTATTGCTGAGTGGGATGATGATGATGTGTCCAGTTCAATTATATAATGTAAGTGTATACAGGTTATTTCTATTCGAGCATTCCTTTATGAATCTTACCTACGATGTATCGAGCAGCTCTAACTGCAGCTACTTGAAGGGGCTTCTCAGCAATGAGGTAATGTACCTGGCTAGGCTTCACCTGCCTCACAGCATTAGGTTAAGGCTAATCCCGTGGTCCCCAATAAATGCAGAGAAGAGATTACTAAATTACGACGTGGAGTACTTAATCAAGATGGAGGAGGCCTTTAACAATACGTGTAGCGGTACTTGCACCTCAAGATACTTCATCCTATATACGATGCTAATCAAGTTCCGCTCCATTAATTCAGAGGCATTAACCATAATTAACTATGCCCCCATCAAAGTGGTGACGGCGTGGAGCAATAAGTTTATTAATGAATTATCCATTTTCAATCCCTCAGCTCCACTGCCCAGCACAGACAAAGTAATACAGGAAATCAATAGCATGATAAATTACCTTAATTCTCAGAAAGCATTGCTAGAAGGAAATTGATAAACCGAGGGATAAATCAGTCATTTATGGCAGAAGAAGGTAACTGACCTCTTCCCCATCCTAAAGGGGTTCCCCGGGGTCTAGGAGGTTACGCCCCTTCATGGACGCTACTCGCCTTTCCTGGGGTTGTGGGAGTCGGCCCCCGCTCCCATCCCTCAAAAAATTCACAAAACAATACCTCCCTCCCACACAAGCACCTAAAACCTATCTCGTCTCAAAAGGCGAGGCTTGTTATTTGTATCGTTATTAATGGCACTAACGCTCGCTCGAGGCCCGTAAAAATAAGTCAGGATTTACTTGGGAAAAACATGTCCCTCTTAGTATTCATTACCTCATCTTGGTCTAGCGAGTCCTTTATATTTCTAATACAAGTATCCTTGCATTGTAATGAGCCAATTCATAAGCAATGAATAATCCTATAATGCCTGAGCCAATTATTGCAATGTCATACTCATGATTCGCCAAGTGCATTCGCCTCAATAATTGCATCTATTTTTGAATAACCATTAAATAACTCATGACATGTAGTGCATATTACCTCAATTTTCATGGTTAATAAATTGTTGCTATACATTTAAATTTTGCAACGCATTGCTCGCATGATTTTCTATTACTACAGCAGCTTACGAGAAACCAATGGACCACCCATAATAGGCTTTCAAATCATTAATTCTATGGTGGAGTTCGGAGCTGCTCTTACTTCGGTGAATTTATCCCTAACCAAGTGCTCAGTTGCTGATCCATTAATTAGCGCTTGCCGTGGTTTTCCTCCGGTATAAACCCAGAGAACCACTTGATCGTGCCATTCCTCTCCCTCTAGGGTTATCTCTATTTTTGACCCATCAAGGACTTGCCGTACAAATAATTTCCTAGGCCTTGTTTGCAGTGATTCTCCATCGTCATCATATATGGCGAATGCGCTTGATTGGCCTGGATAAATCAGGATCCTCAACCCGCCGTTCAAGGTAGGCACTATCCCGCCGTTCCTCACCAGTATGGGGGGATCACCCATCGGCGTGTCAATGCTCACCATCTTTCCGCCATCCACCTCTATGCTCCTCCTCAAATCAAGCCATCTACCTCTTGGTAAGTATGCGTACCGTTCCTTGATTCCCTTATCAAGGGCCGGCGTCAACAGTATGAATGGGCCAAGCATGAATTCATCATCTATTGAATGAGTGTTATCATCATCTTGAAACTCATATATTAGCGGTCTAATAATTGGTTCCCCAAATTCATGTGAAGCCCAAGCCAAGGAGTATATGTAAGGCATCAGTGATTCCCTTATAATTAATAACTTCTTGATTAATTCCTCATACGCGCTTCCCCATGCCCATGGCTCTTGGTCAGGTGAATCTATGGATGTGTGGTTCCTCAGGAACGGGAAGAATATGGCTGACTCATACCACCTCACTAATAGTTCCGCATCAAGCTCGAAGTGTCCTTGCCTCGTGTTCTTAGCGAAACCGCCAACATCGGCTCCAACCATGGGTACGCCGGAGAGGCTGAGACCCAGCAGCATTGGTATCTGTAGCCTTAAATGCTCCCAATTGCTTGTATTGTCGCCTGTCCATATGGCTGCATACCTATGAATGCCAGCATATCCGGCTCGACTTAGTATGAAGGGGCGCTTACCGGGCCTAGCCCTTAGGAGTCCCTCATAAGTTGCTTCGGCCTCGAGAAGCGCATACGCATTATGAAGCTTATGATGAGGTACCTCCACTCCATTCATTACATGAATCAAGTTCTCATCATCCACCGTATGATTCTCCGAATCAAAACCGGCCGGCTCATTCATGTCAAGCCAAATACCATCTATCCCATCCTTCACGAATTCAGCTATTAGTGAGCTCCACCAATTCCTCACATCGCTCTTGGCAAAATCAGGAAAAACACAGAGACCAGGCCAGACATGCGATGTGTAGAGATCCCCATTACTCCTTAGGCAGAAGTAGTTACCATTAACCCCGCTTCTGAATACGTCATATGTTGGGCTAGCCTTAACCCCTGGATCTATTATTGTAACCACCTTAATGCCGGCCTCATGCAGCTTAGCCACGAATCCGCTTGGGTCCGGGAATCGTTCCCTGCTCCACGTGAAGATCTTGTAGCTATCCATATAATGAATATCCAGGTAAATTGCTGAGAGCGGTAATCCCCTTGATTTATACCGCTCCACCACCGCTAGCAGTGTTGAGTCTGGGTAGTAGCTATACCTGCTTTGTTGGTTCCCTAGGGCCCATTTGGGCGGAAGAAAAGGCTTTCCCGTTAATTCATGGTATCCATTAATCACGTCCTTGATGGATGGCCCATATATTATATAATGATCCACGGCGGAGTCTTGGATTCTTATCTTGATCTCATTAAGATTCTCTTGACCCATATCCATGACCATTCGAGCTGGGGAGTCTATGAAGTGGCCAATGGCATTGCCGTTGCGTAGTATTATAAAGAATGGAATAGATACATAGAGGGGATCGCTTCCCAACCTATATCCATATGCATCAGTGTTCCACATGGTGACCCTATACCTCTTCCTATTTAGGGGAAGTGCCTTTTCTCCAAGGCCATAAACCCTATCGAATGGCCTCAGCTCGCTCCTAATAATAGTCTCATCGCCGCTCACGGAGTAGTATGCATTTATCTCCTCCTCGTTGAATCTAACATGAACTGCATCCTCATCAATGGATACGATAGGTCCCCCGCTTTCCTCTTCCTCGCCTTTAATCACGGCCAGAGATGGATACCTTGGTTCGCCGATTCTCACCCTAACTATTCTAGGCGATATTAATGAAACGGAAACTAAATCACTCATTAAAGTCCAGCTAATTCAGTGGAATTAAAAATGTTGCAATCATGGTGATGCCGCGGTTATGGGTAACTTAAGAAATAATTAATACAAATTAAAAGGGGATAGGGATAAGTTCAAGCGACGCTTTATATGCCATACCATGGTGGGCGGAGATATTTAGGATTAGTCAATATGATTGACTTTAGCGTTAATACGAATCCCATTGGACCTCCCAATTTCCTTACCCCATGCAGCTTCCTCGAGTACCCAGATCATGAGTACAAGGATTTACGGCATGCTGTGGCCGAGTTCTATGGCATTGATGATGTGGTGCCGGTTAACGGTGCATCGGAGGCATTATCCATATTGCCCCTCATCATGAAGCCAAGCAAGATAATAACGGTCGCCCCATCTTATGGCGATTATGAGGAGCGGTCACTGGCATTGGGTATTCCTCATGAGTACATATTCATGTATAACGATGGTTCCTCCTTCTCCATAAGAGAAATGCCGCCGCTTGGGGATAATATCATGTTATATATATCGAATCCAAATAACCCAACTGGTTCCGGCATCGGTCTCACTAAATTAATTAGCATTGCCGAGAGCATTAATGGGTTTCTAGTTGTTGATGAGGCCTATATAGAGCTGAGCACAATAGATACAGTGCTCGGCAAGGGGCCGGAAAACATAGTCGTGATTAGATCCTTCACTAAATCCCTCTCAATGCCCGGCCTCAGAATAGGTTTTCTTTATTCCAGGAATGATTATATAATGAAAAAAATTAGGACGCTTCTGCCCTCGTGGAACATCAATTCCTGCGCAGATGAATTAGTGACAACATTATTGTCACAGTATGGCGTGCAGTATAGGAATTACATAGAGGCTTCACGTCAATATATTAAACTAGGCGCCGCTCAATTAATTAATGGAATGAAGAGGCTCGGACTAACTGTGTTTGAAACGACGGCGAATTACTTGCTGGTTAAGTCGCCTCTGGATGCTGTTGAACTGACAAGGAGATTAATAAGGGAGGGAATACTAATTAGGCCAGCTCATACATTCATGGGACTAGGTCCAACCTATTTTAGGGTGGCCGTTAAGGATAAGGCAAGCAACGAGGTGCTGCTTAATGCGTTTTCGAGAATATTTGAATGAGTTTCTCTCGCTTCTCTCGTTTCTCACAGTGATTCCAACTGGTCAAGGCGATATAGTGAAGGCCGCTTCAGGTTTTTACTTAGTTCCAGTAATAGGATTATTGGAGGGGGGAATTGGGAGTCTACCGTTCTTGGCCGGGAAGACTCTCCTCACTGTTTCCCTAGCCATTGCGTTGCTATCCCTCATCACTGGATTTAATCACATAGATGGTTACTTGGATTTCTTCGAAGCAGTTATGAGTAGGGGAGCGGATCCTGTTGCCGTTCTAAAGGATAAGCATAGAGGGTCATTTGCAATAGCAGCGGGTCTTATTCTATTTTCTATCTTAATATCATCCATATCATCATCCCGCATTGATCCATTCGTTCAAGTAATTGAATCATCGACCTCAGCCGCCTTCTCCATGTATGTATTATCGTTAATGAGCGAACCAATTCATGAGGGACTCGGCCGCCTATTTATAGCTGCATCCAAGAACAGGGCTAAATCTATTGCATCGCTCATGATCTACATCATTTCAATTATATTAATATCCAGGTCAATAATTATCTTGCTAATATTAATGGCGGAAACAATACTTGCCGCATTAATGGCCCTATTAATAGCTACTAAGCGAATAGGGTTCGTTAACGGGGACGCACTTGGATTCACATACGAATTAACCCTAATGATAACAATGGCAACCACTGCATTTATATCGTAAACAATTATAATAGAGCCACAAGCAGCAGACCCCACTCATTAAAGACGAGAAGCAATCCTCTTTACAGTGAATAAAAACTGACCTCCTCCCCGCCATAAATGGCGAGGGTTCCCCGAGGTCTAGAGGGTTACGCCCCATTCACGGGCGCTACTCCACTATGAAGCACAAGGAAGGAGAGTGGTTTCTTAATTATCGAAACCACAATGTTTGCT
>JBMFVP010000019.1:0-27773 GCA_049965935.1 Thermocladium sp. | reverse complement strand
CGTGCTCGATTGGTTCACGCTGAATCGGAGCATGTTGGATTGGGGTTGGTGCATGCTCAATAGGCGGCGTAACGTGCGAAGACTCGCGTGGCGGGGTTGTGACTGGCGTGAGCCTATACGGGGGCCTATACATGAGAATAAAATAAAATAGAGTAAAATAAACTTAACCGGTTACTAGAAGAGTGAAGAGAATGAGTCGGCCTTAGGCATTCTTAGTGTTATTGTATTATTTTGCGGAGTTCCTCGCGTAGGGCCCACTGGAGCTCCGGCCCCAACTCGCTCCACTCTAGAATGATTTGGGGCCGCGTGGACCTGTCCCCCCTATATATTTCCAGGATTAATTCCCGCCTCGAGTCATCCCAATACGCGTCAATGATGACGGCGGCGTCGTGAATCCCCTCGCCGCGCCTAACCGCGAGGGGCCCCGGCGGCTCCCCCAACACCTTAACTCCGCTACTGATTAGGGTTGGGACTAGGATTGAGCCGCTTAATTTAATCCTCACCGCCTCCACCCCATGAAGTCGGGGAGGGAGTCGCTGGGGTTCAACGCCCTCAGCGCCGCCTCCCTATCCACGTCCCCATTCAGGAGTTGGGGAGCCGCGTCGGGCGCGTCCCGTGGAGAGGCGTGGTGAATCCCCCTAATCACGCCCGCGTAGCAGGCGGGGCCGTGGGGCCCCCCCACGACTAGGCTCGGCGAGCCGGCCGCCGCGGCCTCGAGGGGGACGTAGCCGAATGGTTCATGCGTGTATGTGAATATGGTGAGCGCGGCCCCCGCGTATAGGCTGGGCATATCCATCTCCTCCACGAAGCCGACGTGCCTCCCAAAGAGCGGGAGCCACCGCGGTGGGTGGAATATCTTCGCTCCACCGAATAGGATGACCCTATTCCTTAACCTGTCGAGAATGGGGCGGAGCCACTCCCACTTAGTCTCCTTCCCAATCATGACTAGGACGTAATCGCTTCCCCACTTCCCGGGGGAGGCGTGTCGATACGCCTCATACTCATCCATTGGAATGGGGGGAGGCACTATCGAGGATCGCATGCCCCAGCGGGCGAGTTGCCTAGCGGACTCGGGGCTATTACTAACCACTCGCCTGCTTCTAGCCATCGCAACAACCCACTTCGCATCAATCATGGAGAAGAGGGGGAGGCCGAGCCCCGCTTCCCAGTTCCCGCTCAACGCCATTGAGGCGGCTAGGTTAGTGAGGAATCCCTGGAAATAGTAAACACTGCTCGGCACAGCGTATTGATTACTGAAGTTGAGGATGTTTCCCCTCACTCCGCGGCGGAGGAGGGCGGTGAGGAAGCTGCGAAGCGGTATCCAGTGCCTTGAGCGGCAGGGGGGCGCCCGCACCCGAAGCCCCAACCCCCTCAACCTACTCAACGTGGCGTCCCCCACGCAGGGGGCAATAATCGTGACCTCGCCGCCGGATCGAGCCAACTCCGCGCCCCACGCAACGCCGGGGCGCTGCCCACCGAGTGGACGCACCAATGGATCCGTCACAACAACGTAACTCATGAGGGGAATGGGGTGGAGGGGAATAAAAACACAACACGAGGCTTGAGCCGCTTTATGTTGAGGCTAAGAGGTGTTTAATGAGGTTAATGAAGAGAATACAATAATGAGGCTGGAAAATGAACATGAAGAATAAAGGCGTAGCCTCAATTAGGGCCACTATTATCATTCTCTCCGCCACGCGCCTAGTCATGAAGAACTTATCGAGTCTAGACCCACTACGCTTCGCTTCACTGATTTTCCTATAATCCCCAGCCTCCATAGCCTCTATTATAAAGGCAAAACCCATATTAATGTCCAACACGAAAAAAATAAGCACGATTAATCGAGGAAGCGCGGACGGTAACACGTTTTCCACCACTAATGCCACTATGAATGTCAATATAAGCACCTTGAATAATGGCAAAACTCCACTATTGCCCTCAAGATCGCCGCTCATTAAGCAATTCAAAGCATATGAGTATAAAAACCCATCGAGAAATACGTAATGAAGAATTTAATCGATTGTAATGTGACCCACGTACCTGCCCCACTCCTCGCGGGGTAGGGGTGGGAGTGGGCGGTAGCCGCTCCCCATGGCGGTGGGGGGCGGGATGAAGGGTTGAGTGGGTCGCTTCACTACCTCCGCGAGGCTCGTGCCGGGGAATGGGGAGTAGGGGAACCAGGCCAAGCCAAGCTCCCGCGCCACGGCCATGGGCCAGTCCCCGGGGGGGCCCGGGTTGAGGAGTGGGAGGACTAGGCCCCACGCCTTAATTGAGTGAAGAATGCCGGCCCCAAGCGCCGCCGCCAGCCTCCGCACCTCCCCCTCCCCACCCCACAGCCTCAGGATTGGGATATAGAGTGGGCGAACCGCTTCCCCATTATTATATAGATACACAGCGTCACTCACTAACTCAGTCGTGGAGGCGGTTGGGGGGACCCCGCTCTGCGTCGCGGCCCCAATCCCCCACGCCTCATCCGCAGGCGTAACCATTAGCCTCCTAAAGAAGGCGAACTCCTCAACATCAATACTGAGGAGGCCCGCCGCCACCCTCCTCAAACTCAACTCATCAATGAAATTCATATTCACGTGAACCACCTTGCTCCCCATGCTGGGGAGTAAATGATTAACTCCCTCCTGGCCCTAGTCGCCGCCACATAAATCAACCTCCTCTCCTCATCTACCCGTAGGCGGCGCGGTAACTTATCCACCGCGTTAATTATGAATACGGCATCCGCCTCAAGCCCCTTACTGGCGTGCACTGTATCAACCGCCACGGGGAGGGACGCGGCGCCCGTTATCACCTCCTCCCTCCTCCTCTCACTCACTGCCTGCAGGAATAATTGAACCACTTTAGCATTCACTTTCCCCACCACCTCCGCCCGCCCCTCCCGCAGGACCTGCCGAGCGGCGCGGAGAATATAGGGCTCAGGCTTCTTTATCGTGTTCACGAGGAGGCCCCGAGCCAGGAAGGCGCGAATAACCTTAAGCGCAACAGCATTCGTCCTCGTTAGGATGAATACGCTCCCCGCGCCTCTCCCCACGGCCTTAACCGCCTCATCAATGAGTCCCCTGCTTATGAGCCGCACCTCCCCCTCCTCATTGCGGGGGCTCCACTTCTTCGGCACGAGCCTCGTGGGGGCTATGACGCGCTCAGCGAACTCCTGAACCCGGCGAGGCACCCTATGAGACTCCTGCAGGGTAACTGTATCCGCAATACTAGTGAGCCTGGCGAGGATGCTGGGGTCGGCTCCATGCATGGACGCGTAGAGGGTTTGGTCATCGTCCCCCGCAATCACGAGGCGCTCCACGTTAATGAACATGGAGGGAATGAGGCCCCACATTAGGGGACTCAAGTCCTGCGCCTCATCCACGAGGAGGAGGGGGGCGGAGTACTCCGCAACGGCCCCCGTCGCCTTCAGGAGGGCGGTGGTGAAGTCCACATAGTTAAACCGCTCCAGGTACTCCACATACTCAATGAGGGGGGCGCGGTGGCGTGGGGGAATAGCCGCAAGCCAATCACTCCCCCGCGTATTAATCGCCTTATCAAATTCACGAAATAAGATATTCCCCTTCTCCTCGTAGAATGGGTTCATGCTGAAGCGGTACCCGTGCCGCTTCGCGGCGGCGGCGCGGATCCTCATTATCGCAATATCAGCGTTGCCCCCATTCCCCGGCAGGGAGTACCCCATGCGAACCGCGAGCCTAACGGCTAGGCTGTGAATAGTGCTAGCCACGGCCCCCCGCTCAGCGGCCTCCCTAGCCGCCGCGACGTTGAACGTGATTAGGATTGAGCGTGGATTAGCGAGGCGAACGAGTTCACTTGTTTTTCCCGTCCCCGGGGGCCCAATAATGAACGTGACCCCCTGGGGCAGCGCCCCGGCCCACTCGAGGAATGGCTGGGCGAGGCTAGATGTCTCCAATCACCCTCACCTCCGCATCGTCACCACCCTCCCCAGCCTCGCACGCCTCCTCAAGCGTCACCCCCACGACCTGCTCAAGGAAGCGGCGGGGAATGGCGATGCAACGCTCCTTATCCCCGCAGCGGTGGTACCACGCCCCGCCCCCCTCAATTATCGCCTTCTTCAACTCCCTGAGTTGGAGGGGCGCGAACGCCGTGAGGAGGAGGGGGCGAACCCGTGGGGGGAGGATAAGCATGTCCCCCTCAACATACGCCGTGCTCATTGATGGGTCCCCCCGCGAGCACCCGTGCGCGAGGGATATCAACCTAATGACGAGGGAGCGGATATTTTCAACCCCCATGTCAATCCTCTCCCCTGTATGTGATAAAAAATACTCCGTTAATCGCTGGGCAGCGTCCTGCTCAGGCGCGTACATGACCTTAAACGCCATGAGCACCTTAGTGAGGGGCAGTAAATTCACTTCCCTCTTCTTCGGATTTATGGGGAGATCAATTGTAACGACCTCCCCGCCGACCTGCAGCTGCGCCCTAATGAAGGCATTACTCGTGTTAATGACGAAGGCGGCGCCCTTAATCATTTTAATAACATCATCAGTGCCAACAACGCTCAGCATGCACTCATCCATTATCCTACGCATTATGTCGGCGACTTGGGGGAGGCCCCCCTCAGAAGCGGCCCGCATCATTACGGTGAGCTTCTCCTCCGGGCCACCCCCCTCCACTAGGTACTTCAATATGTCTTGCCTAGTCATTATTGCTTGTATTTTTTCGCTTAATTCCTTGGGGGGCGACGTGGTGACTAGCCGCGACGCCTCCGGCATAATCATGCCGATGCTGAGCATGTATGCAGCGGCCGCCACTGTCCCGGGGTCCCCGAAGCGAGTGGGGTCGCTGCACACGAATGCGCTCCTCACTCCCCCTCCCCCCTCTTGGAAGAGGTGCGGTGGAGGAGAACGCGGAGGTAATCATCGAAGGAGAGCGTGTCGAGGCCCTCCTCCGCCATCCTATTTTTAAGGAGATTATATGTTTCCCTTTTTATTGTGATGGTTGTGTATTTCTCCATACATTATCAATTGATTGCTAATTTATAAATTAAGCGTTCGCTTCGGCATGGGTTTTTTACTAAGTCCATAGGCTTATCAACAAAGATAAACCCCTAACCATTCAATTATAATTAATTGAAAATCCAGCATGAGGCGGGATTGGTGGGGGTGGACCGGAGGTGGGGGAGGGGGTATAGTTGCTGTATGCAATAAGGCACCACATGGGACCAAATGGAACCACGCAGTGCGGACCACTGTAATGACAAATCCACATGCCTTTTACGTGCAAAAAATGGACCGGACACACATTCATTTGTAATGATAAATTATGGTCCCAAATGGGACCACTTTTTAAAATAGGAATGACTAACATAGAATCAGAGACCAGCAAAACAATGTAAAAGAGGCATCAATAAATGTAAAGCACTCGGGCAGGGGGTGGGGGGCTTACGACTCCTCCCCCGACTCAGATGCAGCCACGCAATCCTCCACGCACTTCTCCAGCGACTCCCTGCGGCCGGGCGGAGTGAGTGGGCAGGGTAGGCGCAATTGATCGCAACAAGCATCGCGGCACCGCTCCACCACGTACCCATAATAATGAATATCCCTATCATTCACTCCTCCCCACCCCTATTAGCGGCGGCCTCCCTGGCGGCCTTCCTATAGAGGAGGAGGTGCTGCTTATGCGTCTCCATGAGGGTTAGGGCTAGGTGAGCCGCCTCCGCCTCGCTCAGGTGGAATACTGCGTCCCCAATCCTCAGGAAGTACCCGCCCTCCTCCGGGAACCCATTCTCATTCACTCGAGGCGACACGTCATTAATAGTTAACCTGTTGGGCTTCTTGTCCTTACTGAAGTGAGTGATTTCAAGGATCCTCGTGCTCCTCACTCCACGCCACCCCTCGCCTCATCATGCAGGAGGAGGAGGAGGCCCAGCCTCACGAGGGCCCCCAGGCTCTCCACCGCCCCCGACCCATACAACCCGCTCTCCCGTAGGAAATTAATTGCCTTACTTATAGCGAGCCTCACGAGGACTCCCCTATTCACGTGCTCCCCCCTCCGCTTCACTAACTCATCAAGCGCCTGGAGGAGGGGGTAGGGGATGCTCACGGTTATCGTGGCGATATCCCCCCTAGCGGCCCTGCCTGTCTTATTCACTGCCTTAAGCATTTCCGCGAGGAGCGCCTGCGGGACGGAGATACTCGTCACGACGCTCCGCCTCGAGGCGCTCACCGCAATACTTTGATCCATACACGTAATGCTCCTTATTCATTATTAATTATTGCGTTTAAAAAAAGAATAACCCACGCCGCACGCGTTACGTTTAATAATTCCAGAGTATTACCCAAGTATGCCCAAGGAACTACAAAGACCGGAACTAATAACAATCAGCATAAAGATACAGAAACCACTCCTCGATAGGCTTGATGAGTTAGTGAAGAGGGGAGTGGCTCCAAACAGGAGCGAGGCAATACGCCTCCTCCTAGTAGAGGCACTAATGAATTACTATGAAGTAAATATAGGAGGCTCACAATAAATTCTAACAATTTTTGTTGGAAGCGTAATACTTATTAACACCCCCACATCACACCAATCCGGGGAGAAAATGAGCAACACAAACCAAACCTCAAGCGATGTAAATAACCTCGGTGGGGCTGCAGGTCAAGCCCCACGCCACGTATTATTAAACGCCCTCCCCGTTAATGCATTCCGCAGCCTCGGGGAGGTAACGGTTAAGATAAAGTACTTGGGGCGCCTAGAAACAGTGGATAAAGAATATTCATTCTATGGAGAGAATTACATCAGTCACCCAGCAACCGCTGCCCTCCTGGGGATCCCCCCAAGCAAGAACCTCTACCAAGCCCAACGCGGGGACGTGGGCTTCATCTTCACTCTTGCGTCCCCCGTGAGGGGGCCGGGGGATAAGGAGGTGGGGCCCCAAGATGTGGACGTTTATTTCTTTGAGGTGGAATAAATGATACCAATTGATACTGAGGACCCAATGCTGCTGCGGCAATTTGTCATATCATATATCCACAGTGCAAATAATATTGATGAGTTCATTAGCGCTAAAAATGAGGCGCTGCAGCTTCTAAAACAATTACCGCCTTCTTCAAGAATAAACGAGTTAATTAAGGAGGTGGAGAATGAGCCGTTCGCCCCCTCCCGCCCCTCCTCATTCACCCTGTTTTTAAATTACTTTGCCATCGGATTATCCAGAGAGATGAGAAAGGCGAAAGGGCAAGTCATCACGTTGAACTCCAAGAAAGTGCTTAAAGGCGTTTACCCCAACATAACACCATCAATACTTACGCTTGGGCGGTATATTTTCGAGAAATTCGTTGAATTGGGGTGGGCTTCAAGGTATTCAACGCATAGGGGGAAATACTACATGATTAAGGTTGATTCCCCCTTATTTGAATTAAAGGATGAGCCAAAACTACTTGCGCGGTTTCTTCATGATATCCTGGTGAATTAAATGATTCTTTGCAGTTTACCCTCAACCAGTGGCTGCATCTTGTTGACGCCGGGCCTCTCTCGCGTGCATGACGCGTGGGACTGGGCCCGGGGCGCCGTGATTATTCACGCCGATATTGGGAAGGGCCCCGCCTCCTCCTCCACTGACCTGTGGGGGAAGATCAGGGCAGCGTATAGATTCTATAGGAATGTCATTACGACGGTGGGGGATTGGGAGCCCCCCTACCGCCCAATGAACGTCGACATAATAGTCCCAGATGATTGGGACGCCACCAAGAATCTATGGCTAGCCAAGGCGTTTATTGATTATGGGAAGAAGCTCTCTAAAATGGCTGAGGAGCGTGGCTTGAATCTGCGGCTCCTCAGCGTGGCTCGCCGCTTCATTGGGGATAATGGCCTCGTCGCCAACATCCCCAAACCGCTGCTGCAATACGATGGTTTAGCCATTGATGCGAACACCAACACCTCCACAATACATAACATTAAGTGTAGCAGGGAGCCGGGGCGTTGCCTGGACGTGTTGCGGTTGGCTATTCCGGCTGCTTATGATGCTCTCCAGCCGGGGGGTGGGGTGATTCACCTAATGGGGCCACCCATGCGGCGAGTCCTCCAGCCCCTAATGCAGGACAGGGAAATTATTGAACTGGTTGACACCGTGGACACGGTGGGGTGGAGGTTGGATATTCAGCGGGAGAAATACAAGTCGAAAATTGGGGGGAGAAAGTGGAGGGAGGGGCTCCTTAGGGACCTCTCCCTAATGAATAGGTACCTTAAGTAGTTTATTCCTCGCTTATTTCCTCGTCCTCGTCCTTCTCCTCTTCCTCCTTTTTTTCCTCCTTTTTTTGCTTCGCCTTGAAGGGGGTTATGATTAGTTGCGTGTATTGCTGCTCTTTTCCTCCAATGATTACTTTAACTATCCTCACCTGCAGGGCCGCCCCCGCCTCCCCCCGGGTCACTATCAGCGCGGCCCTCCCCGCGTCCCATACCAAATCCAGGTCGCCCGTCATGTACAGCTCCGGGTCGGCTATGATGACGATTCTCCCCCCGCTCGAGAGTAGGCCCCTCATGACGGCCTCCTGCACCGCGTCGATGGGGGTCAAGTCCTCCCCCGTCACGGTGGTGAGGTCACTCGTCTTGTCTCCACCCAACTGCATCATCCTCGCGATGAGGATGGTGGGCGTCACGTCGTTTCGAACATCACTCATGGAACCACCTCATTATGGGGCGAATCCACTCCATTATGCTTCCCCTCTCCTTTATTGCCCCCTTGAGGATGAGCCTCACGGGGGATGGGGAGATCAGGACCGCGGCGCCCCTCCCCAACTCCTCATCAATATCCACTACACTAACCGCGGTGTAGCTCTTCATGTTTATGAGGGCGGCCCTGATCCGGGCCTCCGCCTCCTCCTTATTGATTTCCTGCGTCGACCCATCCACCTGCATAATGATTTTGCCGGGGATTGGGTGCAGGATGCCGGGGCCCGGGGACGCTGCCCTAACCGCCTCAAGCGTGCAATTAATCGTGGCCGCCTTGAGGGACGTGTCCGGGCGAGTGAACCTTCTCGCATTAGCCGCCGCCGTCACTATGAATAATTCATTAAGTGGAATAGTGGGGACGCGGGGGGGCTGGGGATTGCCCCGCGGCACGTCGGTGACCGTCACCATGCACTCCCCCACCCTCTCCACCCTCGGCGAGAGCGTTAAAAGGAACCCAAGCATTGCCCTAAGCTTCTCCTCGTCACTCATAGTGAATCACTTGGGGTTGGGGGGTATAAACACAACACTACTCCGACACCTCTTCCTGGGAACTGAGGAGGCTCAGGAGCGCGGTTATGCACGTCACGCTTCTCCAGAAGTTCCTAGCCAAGTCCTCCTCATCCCCAATACATGACTGGAGCGCGGAGGAGGCCGTCTCGCCCTGCAGCGTCACGCTGATCCTCAGGAGCGGGTTACTGTACTGTATCCCCCTCCTCAGCCTCTCCCGAATGAAGCCGCCCCAAAACGGGTCACTATCCGCCACCTCCGCTATGTTCCTCGCCGCGGGGAGGAAAACAACGAGTATGCGGGACGCATCCGCCATGTTTAGATCCATCCCACCCAACGCGGAGCCGAGGCGGGAGAATAACTCCCTCACATACGTTATGCTTAGCCTAGCCTTCTTCGCCACCAGCATCACCGCACGGCTCCTTAGCCGCCTTCCTAATGAGTCTCCCCAAGTCCCTTGGGGAGGGTGGTAGAAGCATCATTCCCCTCTTCGCTGCGTCAATCGCCTCCTCAACCCTGGGGGGTAGAGCGAAGTCGCGCCTCCATGGGAAAACTATGCGAGTCTCCCTGTGCTTAATGTTCCCATTGCGATCCACGTAAGTCGAGTGGAGGGACGCCACTGTGAATACCCTCCCATTCTTTGTTGACTTCCTCACGAGGAAGCTATACTCCGGCCTAATCTTGTCCAGCGGCTTCTGTAGAGTCACCACCACGATGTCACTCAGTAACCTGTAGTACCTGAAGAAGTTGCTCCAAAACATTTGCCCATCCGCGCTCCTCTGTAGAGTGAACCAGTTTGGGATAGCGTCATCCAGGAATAGTATGGGGTACTTCCTCCCGCAATTAATTGAGGTGTAATACATGCGGAGCAGGCTAGGTAAGTCAGTGGGGTGGTACCTCAGTATGAGCTCCATGCTCTCCTCAACACTGCTCCCCCTAGCCATGAGTAGGAGCTGAGCAATGTAATACGCGAGCGTTGTTTTACCGCTGCCGGGGGAACCAATCAACGCAATATTAAGCGGCCCACTAACCACAAGCCTCTCCAGGTCCCTCATTAAGTTATCCCTATGCAGCCACTTAACTGGGGTCGGGGCCGACCTATAATCCATAATGAAAACAAAAACAAGTCAAATATAAACCCAAAGTGGGGGGCTCAACTAAATTATCCGGAGAAACTCGTGCGGTCATTAATGGGGGCGGATTCATGTGGCGCCGGCCCCGCATGTTTACGCGATGCATTTATTACGTACCCCTCGAGGATTTGAGCATGCAGAGACAGGGAGAGAGGGAGAAAATTAGGAAAATAAT
Organism: Thermocladium sp.; assembly: GCA_049965935.1. Lineage (GTDB taxonomy): Archaea > Thermoproteota > Thermoprotei > Thermoproteales > Thermocladiaceae > Thermocladium. Next base: position 17,264 of record JBMFVP010000019.1, on the reverse strand, counting down.
CATTAACACGCTCGTCCACTACATAATTACTCGAAGGGGGCGGTACGGGGTTATTCTCAGGGTGAGCGAGGTAAGCAAGTTAACGCCCAGCCCACTGGGGGCCGCGAAGATTATTGGGGGGATCCTGCATAGGTTAGCGTTGATGGGGTACGTGAGGGAGAGGCCCCTCTCGTACTACATGCCCCCCGATTCCCAGATGCAGGTAATGAGTGAGGAGGAGCTGCGATCATTAATAGTCTCCGCAATGATTCCCGGGCCAAGCGTGAAGCCCCGCGGGGGGGCGAGGAGCGAGGCGCGGCTCCTGCTTGAGCTTGGGGCCGCCATTGAGGCGGCTAGGGATGCGGAAATGATTGACGTCAAGAGGGAATTAACGCGCTTACTGTGGGGGGTTATTCATGAGTTGGAGAGCAAGTGGAGGATTGAGGACTCCCCCCTAGCCCCAAGCCTCGCGGAGGCGAGGGAGGCGCTTAAAAGCAATAGGTTAAGGGAGGCGCTCGTAATAATTAGGAGGATTGGGGATGTACTCGAGGCGAATGCTTAACTTCATTAAGGCGAGTAGGAGGAGGGAGCTGCTGCCGTTTATTGCGCCACTCATACGCGCCTCGCCGCGCCTACTGTGGGGCAGGTTGGGTCTATGGATTGGCTTAAGCAATTACTTTGGGTTCCCCGCCCATAAAGTGGGGAGGGACGTGATTGATGCGAGGGGGGCAGTCATTCCCCCAGTCCCGGGTTGGCCCATGGTTAGGGCCGCCATGATTAACGCCGACACTCCCCTAATTGATTATGAGGGCAATGCATTGAGTAGGGCGGGCGCGATCCTATTGAGTGGGCACCCTAATCCAGTCATTAAAATCAATGGCCACATAATTAAGGGGGAGTGGGGGGAGTATGGGGGGGAGTGGATTGAGTGGGTCGCGGTTAGGGACGCGTGGCCCCCGCGGGGGAGTGGGGCGATTCTCCATGTTGGGAGCGGGGCCGGCGCCAGCGCGGCCATCCTTAAGATGCTGGGCTACAGCGTTACCTGTATAGATGTTGAGCCAACCACCGCCGTCATTGATGGGGAGCAGGCGTGCGACGTGATGATTCTCAAACCATTTGGGTTCAATGATTTTGGGATAATTAATGACTTTGATTGGTTGGTTATGGATTGCGAGGGGTGCGAGTGGGGCCTCCCCTACCCACGCGTGCCTCACATTGTTGAGATTCACCATAATCCAGGCATGTTGAGCGCCTTCCTCGGGATGGGGGATGAAGTCATTTACTCCCCGGATGAGGGGGTTCACTTAGTCATGGGGTGGGGCAGGAGATGAAGGCTAGGGAGCAAGTCATCGCGGCGGGCCTCATTGGTTCCCTCATTAGGGCGGCGAGGGGGGCGACGTACACCGCTAACTTCACCATAGCCGCGCACTTCCTCGGCAATAATGGGGAGGGGCGTCACCACGTGTTTAATGAGTTAATGAGGCTCGCTGGGGGGAGGGAGGGCCTCTCCAGGAGCAGTGGGAGAATGCACTTCACGTTCACGAGTGGGGACGAGGCCTGGAGAGCCGCGTTGAGGGGGGAGTGGGCCGAGTTCCTCGCAAGTAAGGCAATGACCCGCATCATTAACGTGAATATGCGGGGGGAGGTGAGTGAGGAGCTGCTGGGGGAGCTGCGTAGCCGCGGCGTGCTAGGGGGGAGCGAGATTCAACGCATTCTCCGCTTAACGGATGGATCCGCGTGGCGCATTAAGGCCATGAGGCTAGCCGCGAGCGGGGAGGCGGAGGCCCTGCAATTGGGGAGCCTCGTCCTAGTCATTAACCCAGCCAGGGACACGCTCATTAAGTTACTGAGGAGGGGGGCGCTCCTGGCCCCCGCCTGAGGTTAGGTTTTTAAGTCGCGATGCGGTTCAGCACTCATGTGGAGGGATTGGGCCTTAGCCACGTTTAGATTCAGCATCGCCCTCAGCATAATTGATTTACTAGTCGTGATTGTCCTAATCGGTGCCGGCGTGAATGTCCCGCAGCAGCTCTACTTCGCTCCAAAAATCGCGGGGCAATCATTCCTCTCCGCCATTAATTCATACAAGGCAGCAAGCAGCAGTAATAATATTGGGATTCAGGTTATTTTCTTCTTCTTCTACGTCGTCCCCAGTGGATTATTCTTCGCATTAACTAACCTCATCTTCGGCGTGTTAGCGGGCTTCCCCCTCGCCGTGTGGGACATGGCTAACTTATTGAATGCGCCAATGCCGGACGCAGTGGCGTTCCTAGCCTTATCCATCATCATGCAGTCCCTAACGTGGGTATACGTTATCGATTCATTAATTGGTTGGTTATTCATTGGTAGAACAATGCATGGGGAGGCGGGAGAATGAGGCTCACAACCATGCTTATACTGGATGCCGTTGTATTGATGTTCCTAATCGCGTTTAGTTACGTTACTTACATTGCTAACTTAAGCATTGGCCTCCTCTATAACGTGATTGGGTCGCCCCCCTCCCCCGTCACCTCGCTGGGGAGGTACATTTACCTGGCGCCGTACGCCCTCGCCGCCGTTATGATTATCGCCACGATTTACACCATATTCACCGCGATTAGGGGTGAGGAGTAGTGAATTGGGGACAGAGGCTCGCAATCATTATCGCACTCATGGCCAGCAGCATGGGCGTATTCATTATACTATTCATGGCTCAAGTCCTCAATAATGAGTTATTCGCCGCCACGCAGGGAGTAGCGAATGCCCTGGTCAGTAATGGGTTGCCTGCATCCATAGTGACTAACCCATCCCAGGTGGATGGGATTGGCGCCAACGCGTTCAGCGGGGGGATAAACGCGCTCGTGAGTTTCCTCTCCCTCGGGGTCCCCATCATTATTGTGGCCGTGGCGGCGGTGCTCATGTACAGCGAGAGGCGGTGAAATGAGGACAATTACTCTATTATTAATAATAATAGGTTCACTGGTGCTTCTGTGGAGCCCCACCATCCACGCCCAGATCCTCTCATTCAATACAAGCATTAAGATAAGCGTCGTCACTAACGGCACCAACGTCGTTAGTTATGGCCACATGATTCTAAATATACTCGTTACCCCCATCAACAGCAGCTACGTTAATGTCACGGTGATTAGCGTTGATGTTAATGGGAGCGCGGTGCCCATGGATTTCCAAATAGTTGAGACGTATTACAACGCCACAACGGGTTCCCTGGGGAAGGTCACTGGGACATGGATAAACACGACCACTGGGTTAAGCAGTGAGGTGCTTCTATGGAGCCCGGAGGCGAACAGCATCACGTGGGACGCGTATGACCCAAGCATTAATGCGTGGATACCCGGCTATAATCAGTACGTAGTGACGCCGGTCACTATGCCCATAATAACGCCTCCCCAGCCATTCATCGCCGCGGCTCCCCTCTTCTTCATGGCTCTAATGATTGGCGTCGCTGGGCGGCACAGGACTAGGGACGCGGCGCTCGGCTTAATCGCTGCCTCCGTGTTCGGGGGCTGGGTAATGAGCCTCCTCGGCCTCGGCCTCATCCAAATTAGTCAAGTCACGATAATCGCGATATTCATTGGGGCAGCGGCGCTCCTCGTGAGTGGGAGGAAGTAATTTTAAACCCCCCATCGATTAGCGGCATAAATAACCTTTATATTTCAATGCTTCTAATCACATTCATGAGTGGATTCGAACACATAAATACGGGCACGAAGTCCGTGGCGTACCTGGTGGTGATGGTTCTAGTCATCACCATAGTCGCCGCGATCTCGTACTACGTCCTCGGGGCACTATCAAACAGCGGAATATCTATACCAAGCCAAGCCAACCTAGTCGCTCCAGTGACTAACCTCTTTGGAAGCATAGGCAACATAATTGGAATAACCATATTGATATTCTTCATAGTGATAATGATTAAGTTACTGATATCGGCGCCAAGCGAGGCCAACCTATAAATCGCCCCCTCACTGATTTCAAAAAATCGCCCCTCCTTTTTTCCGGTTAAGTTTATATTTCTCCCCTCCATGTGTAGCCCATGAGCGTGGAGGCCCAGTCTAAGAGCGCGGTGGATGAGGCCGCGCAGGACGTGCAAACAGTTGTTAGGAATAACCTGGATAGGGTCTACATCGCCGCCAGTAGGGCGGTTAAGGCCTGTAAGGAGAATAGTGAGGGCCTCGTTGAGTTTCTCGAGTGCATTAATGATATTGATGAGGATGGGGTTAGGGACGCCGCGAAGAGCCTCGTCCTGGGCGTGATTAATCAAAGCACCGGCCTCAAGCTTACCTGGGGGGAGGCGATGCAGGCGGCGAGTGAGGGGAAGTTAAGTGATTTACTCGTGAAGGCGACCTCCTGATGGTGGTTTACCCACAGTGCAGGGGCGCTTCTGGGGAGGGGAAGGTTATTTGCCTCATTAATGCGGTGCTTGATGATTACTACTCGGGGAGGATAAGCAGTAGCTTGGCTAGGCGTCGATTGAATTACTTAATCGCTCTAAATGAGAGCAATGGGTGGACGAGGAGCGGCGTGGTTAGGGCCCTCGTTAGGGAGGCGATGCAGGAGATAGAGGGGCCGCGCCGGGCTAGGGCCGCGGCAATGTATAGCGTTATTTATTGATAATTTTTAATACCCCTAAGCACCATATAACGCATGAAGCGGTTAAGCAATTACCTGGTGATGCTTAGGGGGGAGTACCCGGAGGAGGTGGATGCAGTCACTTCATGCCTCCCCAAACTAATGACCACCCTGGATAAGTATAAGTTCCTCGATACCCGCACCCTCGCCTATACTCTAGTAATGGCGGCGGGGGAGTTGAGGTGCCGCAGCCACTTTGGGCACCACTACCCCATCTACGCGCCGCTGTACAGGGAACTACTTAATAATAAGTGCCTTGGGGGCGGGGAGGGGGTGGAGGGGAATTGCTTGAGGAAGGCGGCTAAGCTCCTCAATGTGCCTCGCGAGGACGTGGCGGGAGCCTTCGAGGCGGCGCTTAGGTTCACCCCATCGAGACCCGTCGCCGCAGCGGTCGCCGCCGCAATTATTAGGGACGCGGTTGGGGCCCCCATTCAACTTAATGAGATTGCATCCATATTCAACGTGGCGCCCCACAGCGTGAGGCTGGTGAGGAGGAGGGGCGGGGAGGAATTAATGAGGGTGGTTCCCAATAATTCTACAGCATAGTGTTTATGTACCTCTTCAGTGCGTATTGTTCCGGGGATTAAATGGTTCAAGAATATACCACATGCGTGGAAAATGACCCCATTGGGGTCGTAGGTGAGGCCCCATTTGATTGGTGGAGTTACAGTATTATTGGTTATAATATAAGTAGTGTCAAGGAAGAGGCTTTACCGAGGAACGTGAGCCGCTTTAGTTTTAGAGGCGTGAGGAGCCTTGATATAGGCGTGAGGAGGCTTAATAGGAAGAGGGGCAGGTCAATAATTAGGAGGGTAATTGATAGGAGGCTTAGAGCTGAGCCTCGCTTACCGCCGGGTGAGGCGGGGAGCGGGTTTTCGGTGTAAGGGTTTTCTCATTCTTATTGTGTATTCTTTCATGGTTTGCGTTTAATTGGTGCGGTTCTTGTGAAGTAGTCCGCCCCGGACTCTTTCATGGGTTGCGTTTATTAAGGACTGGCTCGGGGATTAGGCATGCTTAGCAACAGGTTGACTGTGGATCCATCCCTCGCCAGGGCTGCGAGCGAGACCATTATGCCTCCAAGCCCGAGGGATGAGGGGGAATTCATTAAGCAGACTAATGAGGCTATTGACTTGATTCATAAGGTTATTGGGGACAGCGTTGGAACTAACCCCAGCCCCTTCGTCCCGCTCCCCCTGGGGAGCGAGGGGGACAGCGTGGCTGGGCTCTATGGGATTATAGTGAATGGGACGCTGAGCCGGGCCTCGGAGATTGTTAAGGAACTCACTAGGCCATGCATGGAGGGCGCGGGGGAGGAGTGCATTAGGGGCGTGGAGAGGGCGAGCATATTCGTTAAGTACCTCCCCATTATTCCGCAGGAAATCGGTAGGTTACTTATGCACGTGGTTGCGGTTGGGGCCCTCTACCCCAGTAATAGGTTGGGGGAGGCAATCACGTACGGCAGTATTCCAGTGCTTCCCCCCGAGCGGCAGGAGAAGAAGGAGCAGGAGAAGAGGGAGGTGACTCATGAATAGGACTATTCCCCTAGTCATCATCGTGATGGTGATTGTCCTATTCATGAGCATTATAGGCGTCTTCGCCTCCCCCGCGACCCTTAACATGATTCACGCATTCGCGTACGCCGTGCTGATCCTGGCCTTCGGCCTCCTGATTCTATCGCTCGTTTTATGGCTGGGCGACGCCGTGAGGCGATTACCGTGAACCTGAGGCGCGTGATCCTGGATTTCCAGTACGGGTATGGGAAGTACGGGGCGTGGGTGGTTCAATTAACCACAATGATGCTTAGCGCGGTGGCTGCCCTCCGCGGCGTCTTCCCCATACCGCTCCTGCTCCTCATCGTCGCCGCGTCCGCCGTCGCCGGCTTCAGTGGAATGGTTCTCCTCGGGAGGGTTGAGGTGTTGAGGAGCGGGGGCTTCAGCGGCCTTGAGCACGCGCTCCTAACCGCGAGGAACCCCATCTGGAGCATGTACCTAGTGGCGTGGGTTCACATCCTTGAGGGGCAGGGGATGGTGGAGGAGGGCAGGGAGTTGAGGAGCCTGCTCCTTAAGTACATGGATCCAAGCGACCCGGCGAGGCGATTCCTGTGATCACGCTTGACTCATTCATTAACATAATTGCGGGGAGTAGGAGGAGGTGCAGCTCTCAACCCCGCGTCCCCTGCTTCCTAACCCTCACGCTGGGCGTGACTGGGGCTAGGCTGGGGGAGGTGGTTGGCTCCGCGGTTGATGGGGTGAGGGTTAGGGATTTCGACCTCGAGCATTACCCCCCCAGCGTAATGATTGCGACTGAGAAGGTGAGGGGGCACCCCGTTCGAATAATCCCCCTCCCGGAGTGGTTCGTGCCGATTCTGAGGAACTTCATTATTTGGCACGGCGTCACGGATAAGTTGTTCAACATTAGTCCAGTGCAGGCTTGGCGCTTAGTGAGGAGGGAGGCGGGGGTCACTCCCCGCGACCTGCGTCACGGCTTCGCAATGTACGCCCTCAAGCGGGGCATTAATCCCGAGGAGGTGAGGAGAATGATGGGGCACAGGGGAATGAAGATGACGTTCTACTACATGGAGGCCGTGGGCCTCAGTCCACAGGACCTGCGGAGCCCATTCACCGAGTGACGTGCGGGTTAAGTATTTAAATCCGGTTGCGGTTACTTAATTATGACCACAAAATACGGGACTCGACACAGGAGGACCGGCTTCACAAAGGAGCAGTGGAGGCAGGTCTTCCGTGAGGCAGTAAAGTACTGCCAAGCAAATGCACCAAAGGGAGAGAGGAAGAAATGCATTAGGGCCTTCCTCGAGAACGTGAAGGCCAGAGCCGCCCCAATGATGTAACGCGTCGAGAGGCTTTTTAAATCATTTAAAGGGGCCCGGGCCCCGTTGCATTTTTATTTCCCAACACCGCTCTCGCGTCATGGATGCAATTCTCTTCCTGATCGGCGTCGGCTCGTTATTGGCGGCTCTCTACTTCATGATAAGGGGGCGCGGCAGTGATTACGTGATTGCCGCGCTCCTCGCTGTTTTAACTGTCCTCATTGGGGGGATCCTCGCCGTTAATAGCTCCACCGTGACTGGGGAGCAGTGCTCCATCGTGACTGGGCCCACGGAGGTTCAGAGCTGCGTTTACTTGACTGCCCCGCAGCCCCTATACTCCTCCCTCGGCGCGGCCCTCATTGGTGTTGGGATGATTCTAGTCATTGCGGTTATAGTGCTCACCATGGCGGAGGGGAGACTATGAGGGGGAGGGGTTGGTTAATTATTTACCCGCTTCTCCTAATCATTAAGGCGATTGAGTACTCCCCGAACGGTGGATTAATTGATTGGGCCACGATGTACCAGGCCGGGGAGGGGATAATGAGGGGGCAATTACTGGGGCCCACCCTGACCCCCGGCATCCCCCTCCTCGCGGAGCACGCCAGCCTCACTCAATTCATTGCGGCGCCCCTCACGCTTCTCCCCCCATTCCCCGCATTCATGGCTTGGTGGGGGATTTACCTACTAGCCCTAGGCGTCTCCAGTTACAGGGTTAGCCCCCCTCACTCGCTCATTATCTTAACGCTCCCCCCCATCCTACTCACCCCAACGCCTGAGAATTACCTCTGGACCGTGCTGGCCCCAATTGGGGCCCACCTACTCCTCAGGGGGGATAGGTGGGGATTAGTCCCCCTACTCCTGGGGCTGCTTGGGATTGAGTACGTTGGGGGAGCCATTATTGGGTTAATGGGTGTAGCCATGATAATTAATAAGTTGATTCACGGTGGGGAGGTGGATAGGGAATTAATCCTCCTACTAATCAGCGCCGCCGCGATTACGCTGGACGCGGTGTATCTAGTCACGGTTAGGGCCGCGGCGCACGTCCCCGGCTCCATCCTCAGCACAGTGATTGGGAACCCGCTCGCGGCGGGCGGCGCCTCGAACACGCCTAAAACAATGCTCATAATCGCGTTGAGCGCACTTGGATCAGCGCCCCTGCTCCCGGCCCTGGGGGACGCGTATGGCCTAGTCGCGGTTCCCCTCCTCATCTCGCCCCTCCTCCTGGTGAGCCCAATATATAGCGCCCCATTCGTTTACTACCTGGCCCCATTCGCCGCCGCGGGCCTCCTCAGCGTGAGGCGGGTCCGCTTCCAGGCCTGGAGGGCGAGCATCCTGGCCGCGTTAATCGCCGCGATGCTCCTCACCATCCTAACCCCAATCCGCTTCGTTCCACTCGCGTCTAACCCGCTCGCTGGGGCCCCGGCTCCCCCCATTAATGGGGCAGTGAGCACGAATGGCTTCGCCTGTGGGTACCTCTACATTAATTGCTACGTGGAGGGGAGCCCAATTCTCCTGGGCAACGCTTCACCCCCCACGCACAGCGTCGCCACGTTCATGAACAGTAACTTAACTAACCCAACGCTCGCGAGGAACCCCCCCACGCCTCCACCCGTGACGGTGATTAGCGTTGGCAACACTACCCTAATCCGCATTAGTCCAAGCATTGGGGGCAATGTTTCATTAACGTGGAGCGAGGTGCGGGGGAGGGAGGCAGTGCGGACAATTACTCAAGTCGCCGCCGCTGCCGTAATGGGCCTAGCGGCTGGGCTAGCGATGTCTTTATATTCGGGGAAAACGAGGAGGGAAGCATGAAGATAGAAATAAATGGGCAAGTGTATGAGGGGAGGGAATTAAAGAGTTGGGTCGTTAAGAGCAAGTCCGGGAGGGGATTCACTGTGCACCTGTATGAGGTGCAGCTCCCGGATGGTGGCGTGAAGAAGGTTAAGAAGATAGATAAGTTATGAGAGTGCGGGGGGCGAAATCAGTAATTAGGGGGGATGAATTAATTATTTGGGGCGGGGGGGTTAGGGTCGAGATCCCGCTCCGCCTCCTCCGGTTAGGTTTATAATTCCCAAACAAATCCTTTATGCATGAAGCGCCTCACCCTACTGCTCATAATCATGCTCGCAATTAGTTTACCTGCCCACGCCACCACAATCCTCCTAACTGGGGCCAGCGTTAATGGCCCCATCACAGGCACAAGCGGCGCAACGTATACATACAGCACGCCAAGCGTGTTCGCGTACCTATCCACCACCTCAAGCGGCTTCCTCATCCCAAACACCTGGAGCTACACGGGCACAAGCAGCATCACGACCTACAGCGCAGCAGAGGAGACCACGTACGCCGGCTCCTCCACGCAGTACTACACCGCCGTGGTGTATGGCTCGGCGTCGACTGACGCGAATGGGTTCCCCACGGGGCTAAGCAGCGTGAGCGGCAACACTAATGGTAAGATTGGGAGCAGTGTCTCCGTTAGTGGGACTGGGGTTGTGGCTAGCGCCTTCTTTAGCCCAAGCACCGGCAGTAGTCAGTATTATCTTCACTGCGACGCGGCGGCGAGCAGCAGCTCCACTGCCTACTTCACCTTCATCATCAGCAACGGCACCTGGACCTGGATAGGCTTCACCACAGCGAGCCTAGGCACAAGCGTTACCGGCGTCACAATGACTGGGCCATCAACCTATTGGACGAGTGGGAACTATATCTATGCTTGCGCCGTCGCGGACTCCGCCGGCTTAAGCCAGGTGGGGACGGTTCAAATCAGTGCAGGCACGACGAGTGAGGGCACGAGCACGACCCCAAGCAGTACATGGTACCCACTCAACCCGGCCCCCTCCCAACTGGACACGGCTCAATGGTGGACGCTGCGGTTAATTAACACTGCAGTTACTAGTATTGGTGGGGATTACCTCATTGGGGGGAGCGGCTCCACTGCCTTCCTCGCGAACCCAACCCCAAGCACCGTCACGCTTAACCTAATTAACCTGGGCGCGACCCCCACCGCATCCATTAATGGAACAAGCATAACCCTGGGCACGACGTATTACTATATTGGGGGGAACCTGTACCTAACAGTAACGAGCCCCAACTCGAACACGCAATACACCACGAGTAGGTACCTCCTCAGCGGCTCAATGAGTCTCGAGACGGTGGGGGCGAGTAACCCGAATTACTACGCCGGCCCCGCCGCGCTCCCCAGCGGCACGAACCTAGACAGGGCAATAATCCAACCAACACAACTAAACCACCTCCCCAATATTGTTCTCAGTTTCTCGTTTAGCGTCAATAATTCACTGAGTTTCACGAGTAGTCAGGGGACGTATGGGAACGGGAGCTTCACGCTGTGGTTCAAGCCCGGCGACTCCCAAACCATACAGGCAACAAGCGTCGCCGCGACTGGGGGTTACGGTAATTTATTGTTCCCGGACACGTACTCCGCTGTAACTGTCAGCGGTAACGCGAGTTACGTGCTTCCATACGCGGGCTCCAACACGTTCCCCGTAAGTGGGGGTGTTTTTGGTGCCGCGGGTGGGTACATGGGGCCGAGTCTCCTCGCTGCGGTGCCTGGCACGCAGGTGGTGATTTCTTCGCCGCCCCCCGGCGCCTCCGCCTCCATAGGTGGATTAACGTTGAGTATCCCGGACATGGGCCCCTTCCACCTATTCCTGGGGGTAACCGGCACCCTAACGCTAACGTATGGGAATAATTCAATGGTTACAAGCAATGCTCCCCTAGTGAGTGGGGTGTCCAGCACCGGGAGTGCTGGGTACATGATGACGCCGATAAATGGGTACCCCCCACTCTACTACCTGGCGAACCAGTATGGGGGCATAACCGTGATAGCGCGGGTATACAATCCAAGCGGAATACTACTAGGTGGGCGGAGCGGGGGATGGGTCCCCTTCATATACATCATAGGTAATACTTTCTATTTTGGCGATGTTGCTAATGGCATTCAACAAGTTTCTGGGAGTGGGGTGAGTGGGTGGAACACGATTATTTTCGAGGAGTACGCCTCCGGCGGCTCCTACTACATCACTGCTTGGCTGAATGGAGCCAACCTAGGAACCAAATCAACCACCGCCTCGCCGGTTCTCTTTAACAATAATTTCCCCGATTACCTACTCACGGGGATGTGGAGGGGTTGGCCCGGGAATGGCCCCAATTATTTTTATGGTGGTTTCAGTGGTTCCGTGCAGTACATTGCTATTTATGGTGGTGCCTTGCCTAGCGGCGAGGTGAATGCTTTCCTTGAGACTGGCCTCCTCCCCCCATCCCCCTTCATCCTCTATACGGGGCTTAGTCTCCGTGGGGGGACGTGGATTGATTTAATGGGCCACAGCAACGCCACTAGCCCAGTCTCCAGTGGCCCCCTCGTCGCGCCGGGGGGCAGCGCCTCAATCAATATCGTTGCTGGGCACGTTACTTACGTGAATTTCCCCACCATCCCCAGCCTAGGGGTTGGGGCAAGCATTAACGCGACCCCCACCGCACCCACGTACACAATCACTACACTGAACTCGGGCCTCATGGAGCCGGGGAGCCTAGCCGCGGGTGGCGCCGCGCTCCCCCTGCGACTCAATGAGTGGCTCACGTCTCGCCCCCTCACCATTATGGCGAGCAGTGACCCAACCGCGTCAAGCCCCTACCTGTACCCGACTCAACCCCTCCCAACCGCGGCGCATTGGCCCAGCGCCACCAGCACAATCAACACCGCCATAATTGGGTCACTCGCCTCCACGTACAACCCCATGACTCTCCACATATGGGGGGGAAGCACGGTCTTCCCCACGACCGCGACACTCACCATTAACGGCTCAAGCATGACTCTCCTCAATAATAGCGTCATTTACGTGGCGGCGGGGGACAGCGCGGCCCCCAGTCCCCCCTCCATGACGTACTGGGTGCCCCCCAACCCAGTGCTCCCAAGCGGGACTCAAGTCCTGAACGTGGGGAGCGGGAGCGTTCTATACGCTGGGGCCCCGGCCGGCACCGCCCTGACTCGACTCCTCGCCATGAATAGCAGCGTTGGGTTGAGCAGCGCCACCTTCACTGTCCCCGTCTCATTCACGTTCATTAATGGGACTAGGCTCCCCGCAGCCACCTTCACCCTAAACACGGTAGTGACGAGCAGTATCTATGGCTTCCTCGACGTGGGGGGCACATCCATTATACCCAGCATCGCCGTCGCTAATGGGGTTCACTGGTTCGCCGTGGCTCCACGCGGCTCAACCATGAGCGGCCTCCTGTATGTGACGGAGAGCCAAAGCACGAGCAGCTTCACGGGGGGCAGTACATTGATTGGCTTAACGAGTGGTTACTGGGGTCCAAGCGTGTGGTTGAATGCGACTCTAGTCTCGGGGATACAGGAGGGGCAGTACGCGAGTGCCTACATTTCGTTCCCCAAGTCGCTGGAGTACACGCTCGGCGAGTTCGACGCGGTTAATCCAGGCAATGGAGCCACGAGCAGCGTGACTTCCCAATTGGGATCCACGATTTACCTCACTCTTGGGGGTACAAGTGGATCCGCGCCGGGCCCAAGCGTCTCGGTGACTGTCACAACCGCCCCACCGCCGCGCCTCCCCATATCCCCCATCCCCCTAGCGATTCACATGGATACCCCAACCAGCATTGTAGTGTATGGGTCAGTCTTCGCTCTAGTGATCCTATTCGTGAGGAAGGGTCAGTCCCTCCCCGCTGGCCTCATGCTGGGGGGCGGCATGCTGCTCATCATTGGAATGATTCTAGGCACGACGGGCCTCCTAATGCCGGGGGCAGTGATCCTGATCCTGGGCCTCGCGGCGTCAATGGCCTTCAAGCAGGGTGGTGGGAATGAGGAGTAGCGTGGAGAGCCTCGGGAGCGTGGCGCTCCTAATAATTGCTGCCCTCTTCTTCTTCGACCTATTCACTACGCAGGTGGGGGGCTTAATGCGGACAACAATGAATCAGGTAGGGAACGTCACGAGCATTGCACCCACCGTGACGGTGCCCCCCGGCTCCCCAAGCATACCGCAGGCACTGAATGCCAGCGTGAGTAAGGCAACTAATCAATGGTTCACAATAGTGACGCAGTACACTCCCTACCTCATCAGCGCCGCCATGATTGCGCTAATCGTGGCCCTCGGAGTAATCATTGGGGCACTCAACGCCAAGGCGACGAGGGGAGAGTAGCGTTTATACTCCCCCAACCCCAATAATTCACTATGAGTATTGAGAAGAGGGGCGGGGGTTCCCTCCTGGATACGCATTACGAGGAGTGTATTGGGGAGGCGTATAGCATCTTAACCACGAGGCAGGGGAGGGACTCCCCCATTAATCACCCATTGAGTGAATTCATTGACTCAATCACGGCGTTGGCAATGAAGTGCACTGCACTGCTTAACCCGCACATAGTCCTCATGCGGGAGCAATTCGAGTTAGTCTTAATGAGTTGCCTGCGGAGGCATGGATTCAACGCCGTTGATGGGGATCCCTTGAAGGCCGTGAGGAGTTGCGTGGTGGGGAAGACCCCCAGGAGGGAGCCCGCCACGCAGGGGGAGAGGATTGCCCTGTATGAATCAATCATTTACGAGTGCCTAGTGCCGGCGCTGGAGTGCATCCACAGCGCGGCGACGGAGTACGGCCTCGCTAGGCGCTACGGGCAGCCTGGCTAGGGGGTTGTGTTTATATTGAGTCATTGCCTTAATTAGGCATGAATATACTCAGCGACTTGATGCTGGTCATGGCTGGGGCCGCGCCGGGCCTCGCGGCCGCGGTTTACTTCCGTAACCAGAGCATGGATAGTAAAATATTGAAGGGCTTCCTCATTTACCTCATGATGAGTAATCAACAGGTTATTGCCCTTCAACTGCGCAGCACTGTTGCCCCGAATCTCTACCTCGCGGTGAGGGGGGGTTGGCAGTACATTATTAGGGTTGAGCCCGACCACATCCTGCGGAACCAGTTCGGTGGGCGGATAGCGTTCGCCGTTGGGAACGCCATCATGGGGAGCAGTAATGTTCACGTCGTGACTGGGGCAACCATTGACCCCAGCCTAGCGATTGATTACGACCTAATCGAGAGGTTCCGGGGAGCCTCCGGCGAGGGGAGGATAGAGGGTGGGGACAGGATACTGGACGTGATTAGGCTTGCCCAGGCGGGGGCCGTCGACGTGAGGCTGAGGGACCCCGCTTATGGGGCCACGATTAGTTACACGATTGATTTGCGTCGCCTCGCTGCTAGGCTGCTTAGGGACGCGAGCGAGACGACGAGCAGCATGAGTCAAAGCTTCGCGTACGTGAGTACAGTGAGTAGGGGCTTGAGTGCCGCGATTAAGAGCCTCGCCTCCGCTGAGGCGGTTAAGACTGGGGCGAGGAGTCGCCTATTAATGACTGTGGGCATAATCATGATAATGGTATTCGTGTTGCTGTACGTATTCATAATAAAGTGATGAGGGATGTGTGACCAGGGTAATTTGAGGCTCATGCTTCGGGAGCTCGTGGTGGCGCTCAGTGACTTGAATTACGAGGCGGGGGAGCACAGGCGCTACCCCTGGATAACGGGCGCCGCTAAGGTGATTTACGGGGAGTGGGCCATAATTAATTACATTATTGATAGGGCGAGTAAGGGGATCCCCAGTAGCCATTACATTAAGGTCGTGATTAGGGTCAGCGGGGAGACGCTGCCCATGATGCGGGAATTCCTAAGGAGCCGGGGAGTGAGTATCGATACTGGGGACTGCGGGGTCAGCGATGTTGTTCAGGCATGTAGGGACAAGTTCCTGTCCCTAATAGTTAGGGAAGTGAAGGCGAGCGGGGACTCCGCGGTGCTGACCCTCATGTACCCGGGGGGTAGGGAGTGAAGGCCTGCAGGGAGGTTGAGGCGATTTGCGGGGAGGTGGATGCAGCCACCGCCCCCCTCCTCAAAATGAGCATGCTTGGGAGAATCGTGGCGAGCGGGGACTCCGCCTACACCTGCACCCTCCACCCCACACCCGATCCCTGCCTATTCCTAGACGCTGATATACAGGTGAGGAGGAGCCCCCCCACCATTAACTTGGTGGAGAGGGATGGCGCCGCGGTTCTAAGGCTCCGGGGCCGCTCCCTCATTTACGACCCGAAAATCATTAAAATAGTGATGAGCCTCGTGGTGAGTAGGTTGAGGGAGGGGAAGCCCCCCATCAGTAACCTAATCCTGGCCGGGTACCCGGGGACGGGTAAAACCGAGCTCGCTAGGGCCGTGGCTGAGTTAAGCGGCGCGAATCTCTTCGAGCTCGACGCTACTCAAATAATGAGTAAGTGGGTCGGCGAGAGCGCGAAGAGGCTCGCTAGGGCCGTGGGGAGGGCCATGATGGAGGAGCCCAGCATAGTGGCCATCAGCGACGTGGACACGATCAGCGCGGGGGGGAGTAGGACGGAGAGCGCGGAGAATAATGCCCCATACGTGGAGGTGAGGAGCGTCCTCATTAATAAAATGGATGAGGCTAGGAATAGGGCCGTCGCTTTCATAATCACCACGAACAGGAGCCTAAACACGATTGACCCAGCAATAAAGAGGAGAAGCGTGACTATCATAATGTCCCCCCCAACGCCAAGCATGATTAATGCGTATATTGAGGAGGCGAGTGGAGTGGTTGGGGAAGCCATTAAGGCGTGGGGGAGGGAGGCGGTGCGCAGCCGCGTAATGGGCCTAGCGGCTGGGGGCGCCACGTGGGGAGTCCTAGACAGCACGCTTAGAATGGCGCTCGCCCTCAACGACCTAAACGCTGACACGAGTGACTTAAGCGGCCTCGGCTACTCATTCCTAACCACCGCGACAGCCACGCCGCTCCCGGACACCGCTGTCCGGGAGGAAATGAGGAGGAAACTCCCCCTCGAGAGGCCCGTAAGAATCGTGCCAGCCCCATCAATCACCGCCGCGAGTAGTCCAACTAATGACGCATTCGCCACAGTCGCAGCAATGAGCGCCGCGATATCAAGCGGGAAACTAATTATTCAAGTAACTAGGGCGGATTACGCTGAGGACGCGGCCGCGACTGCGCAGCAGGTGAACGCGGCGCTCCTGGTCCCACCCACGATTCCCCCACAAGTGAGGGCCACTCTAATGAATTACCCCATCCCCATCATAATGACGAGGGCCGTGGATGATGACTCGAGAAGCATGATACACATAATTGAGCCCAGCGACGCAGCGGCGCACTACATGCTGAAGCTAGCCGCCGCGCTCTACGGCGTCCAATGCAGCGATGCACCAGTGAAGAACAGCAGGATACAGGAGGCCCTGCACATCATGAGCACGAAGAGGATCGACTGCAGCCTAGCCACAATGATCTAAACCCCTCAGGCCCCAGATTCAATTATTATTGGTGTATTAGAATGGCGGGGAACATTGACCGCTTAATTAACCGGATCTACGGTTAACCGGAGACCGGCAGCGCCCCCAGCCCCTCAGCGGGGGAAGAGGCCCACGCAAATCCATAGGGAAAGAGGCGAGCCATGAGCCCCATCATCAAGCCCCTAGGGCAATGCTGGGGAGGCCTCTAGGGGTTCAATGGCCCCTAATGGGGTCGATCTTGAGGCTTCTTGCCTAGTTTTTTCGTTTCCTCATTAATGAAAAAACGCTATAATACTATATTATATAGTACTCACCTGTATCTTTTTCTCCCCATTCCACTGAAAAGCAAAATTTATAAACCCCCTCAGTGCCCAAATATGACGGGTGAAAAACACATGAACACAACCATACTTGGCTTCCAGGAGGAATCACAAACACAGAAGGTGATATACATAGTCGGTATTGAAGGAAATGGTATAATTGGTGGTCGTGCTTTTGAGTGCCCACATGAAATACCGAG
>JBMFVP010000018.1:0-28302 GCA_049965935.1 Thermocladium sp. | reverse complement strand
ATACGAAGAAGCAAGAACAATAGCAGACCAAAAAGAATACATACTAGAATGGTACCTAGAAGAAGAAACAACTACCTCTAGCTAGAGGAAAATGCTATAGAACACTATTTGTCATCAATAATCTAAATTAATTATAATAGATGAAAAACAAAATGCTAAAGATGCTTTGAAGATACTTATAACAAGAAAGCTTTAAAACTATAATAATATTATTTTATTATGGGACTGAAACTGGCGATAGCAACAACCGTGGGCACAAGTATTTTAAATAATCTCGAAAGAGATAATGGGCAGAAGAGCAAGAAGCTACAGGATTTGCTAAATAAAGGCCCGTCGCGGGCTGCCGTGTATGATGATATACAAAAAGAGCTAGATAAGCGGGCAACGCTTGCCAGTCCCATATTTAGGGAAGTGCTAGAAATTGTTAAGTTGAACCCGGAAAAATATAGCGCCGAGCTTAATTCAATAATAAACTCATTAAAAATAATTCAGGGCAACGTAGTTGATGAGCTGGAGCTATTCTTTTATCCAACTGATACTGGCGCATCCAAGTTTTGCGCCAAGATAATTTATAATTATATAGTAATGAATTCTGATGATTTCAAGAAAAGAGCCGGACTAGCCAGAAATGCTAAAATCAAAGTAAATAAGCCCACTATTTTAAGGGGATTTGGCTCAAGCCCTGAATTCTTTAATGATGGCTTAATGGAGCTCGTAGACAAATTCGCTAGAATCATAATAAATAAGACAAAGCAAGGCTATAAAGTGATCGTTAATTCAACGGCTGGATTTAAGGCTGAGGCAGCGTACATAACAATAATGGCAATGATGGCTGGAGCCTGGAGGATAGTTTATAAGCATGAAGGCTTTAATGAAGTAGTCTCGCTTCTCAGTTTACCCCTAGCCATGGATGAGAAGTACATGAGGGAACTAAGGAAAATAGGAAAAGGAATGCAAAAACAAGCTGCAGAAGGCATTGGCATAAATGTAGATGAACTAAAAGAGAAGGGGCTAGTCGACTTCGAGGACGGCTTCGTGAAACCAAGGGAGTGGGTTACTCGTCTTCTAAGACTAACCAGAAACAAGCTTCCATCTAAAGCAGCAAACCAATAATAACCCGTTAATTCATTAATGATGGGCCCGCCGGGATTTGAACCCGGGGCCTACCGGTTATGAGCCGGCCGCTCCACCTGGCTAAGCCACGGGCCCTCATATATGCCTGTACACTTTTGTTTTTTAATTTTACCCCTCGCCTCGTGCATAACAATGGCGAAGCAAAAATAAGCGATTTTTAGCCGCATTACTTAGCTATGTCGTGCCCAACCAAGCTCTTCTTTCCAGTTTCGAATCCCTTGAGGTACCATAGGAGCGTCATTGCTAGAGCCGTGAGGAATATCGCCGTCACTATAGCTGCCTCAGCATTAAATGAGAGGACGTAGAGGGACAGTATACCTGTTATTGTGCCGGCAATTATCCAGACAAGCGTTCTCACATATGAGACATACTTGCCCCTCATGTGGGTTGGGAACATCTCTGGCTCCAGCATTGCCCTAACACCCCACGTAGTTTCCACGGGTATGAATAGAAGCGCGGTGAGGACTAGAAGTGTAGTGCTGGATGTGTCCCTAGTCATTGCCTCATATATCCATAAAACTATCCATAGCAGGGCCAATAATCCATATGATGCTAGCGAGGCCGCCTTCCTAGACACGCGGTGAACAATGGCTGCTCCGAATATTATTCCAACAACTACCATCATGAGGCCGCCGATTAACGGTATCTCGCTGGCTAGGCTGCTTGAGAAGTAGAGGAAGCCAACATCATACGTTATATAGACGAATGCAACGTCTTGGGCAATGCCTATTATGGTTATTATGAGGAATCTGAGCGGGATGCTTAGGGTCGGTGCGACTGGCTCTGTCTCTCCGTCTATTGATTTCCATGCTTCGTTTACGTCCAGATCGGTCTTGCCGGCCAATGCCTTCCATGGAAGCGACTCCTCCACCATGAAGTAACCAATTATCAAGGCAGCAAGGGGAGCTAGGAAGAGGAGGACTATGGCTACCTCTGTTTGGAGCGCAGTGAAGCCTAGGAGGAGCGGGATGAACACTATGGCTACCCCCAGATTACCGAAGTTCTGAACAATTACCTCAATATTGCCCCGCCACTTGGCTGGAACCGATTCCGCTATTATAGATAATACGGGAGTCTCGAGCCCTATGGCCGCCATTCCTATCAATATGAATGATGTGACTAAGGCAATCATATTAGAGCCTGCGGCGACGTATATTGCTACTCCGGCGAGTATTAGGGCGGCCGTGAGAATGAATGAGTTCCTGCGGCCAATGCTGTCGGTCAAGTAGCCGGAGAGCAGGGAACCGAAGCCGCCCGCTATATATGGCAGGCTAAGCGCTAGGAATGCATACTTAGTTGGTATTATGTTACCTATGGCAGCCACGGGTCCATAGCTTTCCGCTACGCCGTAAACTAGCATGCCCATTGCCAGCGCTATTATTGATCCCCAGGGAAATCCTTGGGTCCGCATTGCTGCATTGTTATTCGTGCTTCCAATGCCAGTGCTTGGATTTGAGCCGGCGACTCGGGATCTTATATCGCCTTTCCTGTTCTTCACTGTTTTTCCTTAGTCCTAATGTTTAAATATTTTTCTTTAAAATAACGTTAGTAATACATTATTTTCCCATAGTTTTTTAAATAATTAATTAAATTATGAAATAGAAATTATAAATAACCACGCCAGCAAGACGCCGAGGAATGCCCCACACTTTACTATAGCTCAATCACTTCCTGCTTTACAACATACTTTCGCAATACCTCCAACCTAGGCTCAACCCCAATGCCCGGCGATTTTTTGACACTTATGGTTCCATCCCTGTTCAGCAACCAAGGCTCAGTCACATCCTCATCATAATACCTATCGCTGGCGCTTATATCGTTCGGTAACTTAACATTGGGCAAAGTAGCAAGAGCTACCTGAACCCCACGACCCACCCCAGTCTCCAACATACCGCCTATCCAGACCGGCATCTCAACTAATTTACAGAAATCGTGAATGGCTACGCTATTAGTTATTCCTCCAACCCTTCCCGGCTTAATATTAATGACCTTACAGGAACCTAATTCAAATGCTCTCCTAGCGTCAAGGGGACCCTTTATGGATTCATCCAGGCAAATCGGCGTAAGCAAATCGCGTTGAAGCTTGGCGTGATCGATCAAATCATCATAATCAAGCGGCTGCTCGATTAGGAGTAAGCCGAGGTCATCCATTTCCCGAAAAATCCTGTAGTCACTTAAGGTGTAGGCAGAGTTAGCATCCACCTGAAGAGGAATATCGGGATATTCGCGCCTCACTTGCTTAACGACATCCACATCCCATCCAGGCTTAATCTTTATCTTGATCCTCCGGTAACCAGCCTCTAGGTAAAAATTAATGGCCTTCATCAAATCATCAATGCTGGACTGAATTCCAATGGAGACTCCACTCACTATCTTATCCCTAACCCCGCCCAGCAACTCGTGGAGAGGTTTACCCACAGACTTGGCGTAAGCATCCCACACAGCCTCCTCCAGCCCCGCCTTAGCCATGTTATGACCCCTAATCCTGCTTAGATTATCTATGAATGACCTAGGCTCAACTATATCGATCCCCCTCAGAATCGGCACCATATAATCCCTAATTGTTAACCAAGCTGTGCCCACGGTCTCATAACTATACCACGGTCCCTCATCGGCAGTGACCTCACCCCACCCCTCTAGCCCATTATCGAATATAGCCTTAACCAGCACTCCATGCCTGTCCAGTGACGCGCCGAAGCTAGTCTCGAACCTGGACTTGAGTCTCATCACCACATGATAAAGCTCAAGCCTCTTGATTCTCATCGACTAAGCATTAATTACTTAGTATTAACTTTTGCTCTAGCCCAGTCAAGAACTGAAACTAATGGACTGCTTCATACCTCATTGAACCCCTATCATGCATAACAGCAGTGAAGCGATGAGGATGAAGGCGGTAAACCACGAATCAATTAACCACCCAAAGGGGAACCCTTTAGGGCGGGGAGGAGGTCAGACGGCTAACCCTAGAACTTGGATACATAATAAATTACGCATATTCCAATCAAGTCAAGTAGACATAGGGATAGAAATGGTAAATCAACAAACTTAATGAGGAGACTCGCGGAGAGCTCTATTTCAAGTATGAACATAACTATGCTGTGAAATAGAAGTATAAATGATAATATGGCTAATGCGAAGCTGAGCGGTGCCTTTAGCCTAAACACATGGAAATAATTCTTAACTATTAGGGCCGACATTATTATTTGGCAACCGATCAGCATCGTATCGATGACTAGATCCACTAATCCCATTCAGCGTCGATCCCCAACTTGCTGGCTAATTTAATAATTTTAGCCCAGTTAGAATCAACAAGCTCCGTTGTATAATATGGCGCCCCATACTTATTATTAAGTCTCTTAATTAAACCGCTCTTCTCAAGTATGTTTAGGTGATACATTGTTGTTTTATAGCCTAGACCCAATCGACGCGATATTTGGTTAGGATTCATGGGGCTCCTCTTGATTTCTATTAATATCCTCAGCCGTGTTGGGCCACCCTTGGAGCCGCCGAGAAGCCAATAAAGATTAACATAAGTCTCCCTCTCCGCCGCCCCAGAAGCCGGGAGCGCGGCACCCTTCACTGCATCAGTTCTCGTGTCGAATATGTGGTTAAACGACATTTAGGGGTTAGTCATATGTTAATACTATTTAACCTTTGCGTTTCGGGGAGCGAAATATGAACAAGCATTTTAATATCTATACCATAAGGTCATTCCAATTACAAATGCATAATCTGGATAATTAATTTTATATAACAACTTAACTAAACTAGAAAACAAAATAAAGAATCAAAGCTTTATAGGAGACTTGGGTTAGGGAGAACTATGAGTCTGCTATACTTCGATATAGATGAGATCAAAGCTCAATGCGATATGAATTATAGCAATTATTTGGAGAATGGAGTAAACTACGTGCCCTGTAGGTACAGGTCGCCTGGAATAACTAAGGCACTTCCCTACTTGTTAAAATACCTGGGATTGCGGGAAAACGACATTGGTAGAATGGTTGAATCCCGGTTTGGGCGGATCCTGATTAAGGCAGAGAACGATGAATTGATACTTTGGATAAGCACTGATGCAATGCAAAAGGGATTCTCAACAGGCGAAGTAGCTAGGCAAGTAGCCCTAGTCACGCGAGGGCTTCTTCTTTGCCTAGAATGAGAATTGGTTCTCCTTTCTTTGCAAAGGCCATCCTGCAAGGGATCGCTAGTTTAGACATGGCTCTCTTTAGCGCTATCTTGGCGTGATTCACATTCTTCGCCTCAACCTCAACATAGAATAGTACATCTCCCCTCTTTATTTGAACAGCTCTTCCCGTGGGAACCCCAAATGATTGCCTCATGCCCTCCTGGAGACGGTCTGCTCCAGCCATTGCTAACATCTTGTTCTCCCTAATCACATGGTGCGGGTACTTGGCTAGTTTTAGGTAAAAGTTTTGATCTGTCAAAGTGGCAGAGAGGTACTTATATGCCATTTGCCTCGCGGCCTCCAGGGAGTTAACCCTTATTTGGCCGGAGACTAGGGGGAATAACGCGACTACATCGGTGAATTTCTCCCTATCCTTAGGCTTAGTGGCCCCCATCTCGAATTTAGGTATCTGGGCATAGGGGGCTCCATGAATGTACTTGGTTCTCGTATATGGTCTCTTCAGTCTCCTATAGCACCTTCCTGGTCTTAAAGGCATGAATCACCCAGTCGTCTCCAGTTTATAAATATTGATGAGACAAGGCTAAAGCCGATCAGGGAGGGAATAATTTTTAAGCATGGGGAGACCCAGGCTTCATAGTGATACCTATCTGGCAAGCGAAGGCGAATTCTCGGTAACGCCCTGGAGCGTTAAAGGCAAAGTAGATTACCTAAGGCTTGCGAAGGAATTCGGCGTTCAATTAATTGGAGAGGAAGAAATGCAGCTCCTCCAATCCCTCGCCGGAGATATTCATCCACTAATAAGGAGGGGATACTTCTATGCACATAGAGATCTAATTCAAGTGCTGAATAGGCATACATCAGGTGGAAGATGGGCCCTCTATGCTGGGAGGGGGCCCAGTGGTGATCTCCATATCGGGCACTTAGTTCCATGGATACTGGCTAAATGGTTCGTGGATAAGTTTGGAGTAGAGTTCTTCTTTGAGTTAACGGATGATGAGAAGTTCCTAGTGAAGGAGGGCTATACATTAGAGGAAACGAATAGATTAGCATATGAGAATGCCCTTGACTTAATAGCCCTCGGCTTTGAGCCTCGTAACCTGCACTTAATAATTGACACGGAGGACATATCGCTATTATATGGAATAGCGGTTAGAATAGGGAAACATTTGACTCTCTCCACCCTTAAGCATACCTTTGGATTCACTGACTCAACCAACGTGGGCGCAGCATTCTTTCCAACATTGGAAATGGCAATGGCGTTCCTCCCATCTAGCCTATATGGAGAAGAAGTGCCAGTGCTAATACCGACCGCCATAGATCAAGATCCCTACTTCAGGCTAGGTCGAGATGTGGCACCACTCCTTGGATACCCAAAACCAGCAACAATTTACAGCAAGTTTCTTCCCGGCTTGACTGGGGAAGATAAGATGAGCGCATCGACGCCTGAATCATCCATATACGTCACTGACAACGAGAAAGCAGTAAAGCGAAAAATAATGAACGCATTCACCGGGGGGCAAGCAACGGTCGAGGAGCAACGGAGACTTGGCGGTAACCCCGATATTTGCCCTGTCTATAAGTATCACTTGCTTTTCCAGGAGAGCGATGAGAAGGTCAGGAGCATATATGCAGACTGCAGGGCTGGGCGACTTCTCTGTGGGGAATGCAAGCTAATGCTCAATGAAAGACTATCGAGCTTCATGGCTAGTCATAGGGAAGCAAGGGAGAAAGCTAAGGAACGAATACATGAATATAGAATACAAGTGAAGCGCTAAGCTCTTCTAACCTTAATTAGGTGCTCCGCTTCCTTGCCCTGCATGCCATACGTCAACACAACATTCTCTCCAGGCGTGATTAATCCAAGCTCCAGGAATCGATTAAATGCCTCTTCCAGCCCCACCTCATAATCTCTTGCCGTCACGATGCTTGACTCAACTCCCCACATCATGCGAAGCTGCCTAGCCACATAGGTGCTCGGCGTTGCCGCTAGTATTGGTACTCCAGGCCTAAATCGCGATATCCTAACCGCCGTTAATCCGCTTCTGGTGAATATCACTATCTTGGCTCCCATATCGCTCGCCAACTTCGCGACTCCCATTGCAAACCTCATTCTGTCATCATAAAGAGATAGATCCACCCCAACAATGGCAGTCGAATCCTCATACTTCGCCGAGATTCTCTCAAGCCACCTCACGGCCTCAATAGGATACTTGCCTATCGTCGTTTCATCGGTGAGAAGAAGCGCATCCACTCCCTGCGACACGGCAGTCATCACATCAACGACCTCCGCCCTCGTTGGCACTGGATTCGAGACCATTGAACTCAATAACTGGGTCGCAACCATTACTGGGCGCCCCTGCTTAAGAGCCTCTCCCACTATTTTCTGTTGAATTATTGGAACCTCCTCTAGCTCAAATGTCATACCTAAATCGCCGCGAGCCACCATTACGTAATCCGCAGCATTAACCACTTCCTTCAAGTTATCTATGGCTGCCTTGCTCTCCATCTTGGCTATAACCTTCGCTTCGCTTCCTCTGCTTGATAGAAATGACTTGACCTCCAATATATCCTTGGCGCTCCTCACGTGACTTATGCCAATGAACTCGAATCCGGAGCTCACCGCTAATGATAGAGCCTCCTTGTCATGGTCATCCAGTATAGGAAGGGGATAATCCTTCCCCTTCACGTCTATTGACTTATTGCTCCCAATGGCCCCACTGGATTGGGCCGATGCCTTAATTATCTCCCCATTCTTGGATTCAACTATTAACTTGAGCCTTCCATCGTTCATTACAAGCACATCCCCTGGCTCCACTACCGTGAAAAACTCCTTTATCGGAACCGGCACGATTCCTTCCCCTACAGTTTCCTGTCCATACTTGAACACTATTGTTTCCCCCGCCTTAACAACGATTTCTCCCTGCACAGATCCAGTTCTAACTCCGGGTCCTCTAAGGTCTCCCAAGATGGGGAGTCCAGCACTTCGTATTAATGATACTCGCTTTCTCCACTCCTTGGGATCCCCATGGGAGAAGTTTATTCGTGCCCCATCTATGTGCTTCGCCACTTCCTGGAAAGTCGCTGGATCATCGGTGGCAGGCCCAATTGATGCCATTAACTTAACCCTATGCATGGATCCTCAATCATGTCTCGGTTTAAAACGTATTCCTCAACGGTTGTTCACAGACCAATAGCGGAACCGCAATATATTTAATCAATTAATTAAATAAAGGGATACATGGCAATTAAGTCATTATTTGTATCCCATGGTTCCCCCACAATACTGATCGAGGATAATCCATGGAAGAAGCTCCTCTCGAACCTCGGGAAAAGATTAAGCGAAGAAGAAAAGCCAGAGGCGGTTGTAGTCATTAGCCCCCACTTCACGTCATGGAACGGCGAATTCCTAATTGAGATCCAGGATCCACTTCCATGCATACAGGATTATTATGGATTCCCTCAGGAACTCTATTCCTACTGTTATTCGACTCATAATGATACCGATCTTGCGACCTCAATAATTAAGGCAGCCAAGTCTAGGGGCTTGAGGGCTAGAGCACATGAAAAATGGGGGCTTGATCATGGAGCTTGGATACCCCTTCTATACATGTTTCCCAATGGAATTAAGACCGTGCCCATCTCTATAACTGAGGCAAGCCCAGAGACTCATCTCGAAATGGGTAAGGCAATCGCGGATGCATCCCGAGGAAGACGCATTTTAGTCATTGGTACGGGATCGCCCACTCATAGGCTTGACTTAATGTATTTGGGCGCAAGGAAGATCAGCAACAAGCTTGACCATACTTTGGCAAGCATACTAGAAAAAGGAGATCTAGAGGCATTGCTTCAACTGAGGAGCACGAGGGAGTGGATCGAAGCGCAACCAGAGGGATTACTGCGTCCCCTTTATATTGCAATTGGCGCGGCGGAGACTCCAAAGGCCAAGGTATTTGCGATGGACTCGCCGTGGCCTGGTGTCTCAATGTTTGCCGCCGAGTTCTTGGATTCCTCAGCATGATCTTCTCCCCATCCTAATAGATGGTGCCTTTAATGAATAAGGATGAAACTTTATATAGCGAGACTTAACGTGAGTCTGCATGGCCATCACTCAATTCAATAGGGAAAGTTGGCGGCGGGTTGAGAGAATGGTGGAGATAAGCGATGTTGTGATGGAGGTGCTGGACGCAAGGGATCCGGAGGCCACGAGGAGTCCTAGAGCTGAGGCAATGGTTAGGGAGAAGGGGAAGAGCCTACTTATTGTGCTTAATAAAGCGGATTTGGTGCCTATGAGCATATTACTAAGGTGGAAGAGGGCGTTGGAGAAGGATGCGCCAACCATATTCATAAGCGCCAAGTATAGGCTAGGCACCAAGATGCTGACCAAAACAATTAAGAGCGTGGCTACCCGGATTCCAGTAACCGTCCTAGTCATGGGTTACCCAAATGTAGGTAAATCCACAATAATAAATTACCTAAGCGGCAAGTACGCGGCACCAACTAGCCCTGTCCCAGGCTGGACCAGGGGAGAGAAGATAATTAAGGCAAGGCCCTGGTTAACAGTAATTGATTCACCCGGCATAATTCCACTAGAGAGCGGGGATCCGGGGATGCGGATAGTAAGGGGGGAGGACTCGCCCAGCGATGCAGAGGATCCAGTGAGGAGCGCGATCTCATTGATCAAGAGAATGCGGGATTTAGGCTCGACGGCTTTAGTGGATAGGTATGGAGTCGATGCGGAGGATCCTATGGAGATCATAGAGGCGGTGGCACGACGACGTGGTTTTCTCCTTAGGGGTGGTAGGCTTAATATTGATGAAGCGGCGAGAGCAATATTGAGAGATTGGATTGAGGGAAAACTAACTTATTATACTCTGCCTCGGGGGGACTCGACATGAGGAATCCATTGATTGAGATAGATCCGCTGACCTATTATGATAGGGTGGCGCCGCTCATAATCAGGTTCACCGCTGGAAGGAGATCCACGGCAATTAAGGGCAATCACAAGACAAGTAGGGGAGAGGGAGCACAATTAAATGATGTGGAGGATGTTATGTCGGTTGTGGAGAGAGGATTTATTGATATAATGACGTCGGTCTCTAGGGATGGATTAATAGATGTAGTTGTTTTCGACGTGAAGGGAACGGGGAGCCTTTGGCTTAATGAGGATGGTGCTACGGTATTTTACTTGGCAATACAGGCAATAAAACAGACCCTGGCCTTCTTAGGCATCGAGTCAACCTTAACCTTCTTTGATGGTATGAATGGATTTAAGGTGATGACGCTCCTATCCAAGGGAATAGATAAGCGGGTGGCTGGCACAATAGTGGGCGTGACTTGGGAGGCATTCACTAGAACTGCCAAACGATTCAAAGTACTTAGAAATAACTTAGATGAAATAATGATAGGAGGCAACACTATGCTTAAGGTAGGCATGTTCAGGGTTCCACTATCGCTTCACTGGTCCACTAAATTAGCTGCAGTCCCAGTAGTGGATTGCCCGAAGAATTTCTCCACAATTAAAGCGATTCCGCAACGCATCATAGATGATCTACCCAACTACGTTAAAGCCATTGAGGAACTAAGGATAAACGAGACAGAATTAAATGACCTAAGCAAAATGGATAAGTTGCAACTAATATATAGCCTAAAGGCACGACTATCATCAAACCTAAGCACTAATTGCTCATAGGATTAAATTTAATCAATGATTCCCCACGTTATGGACGCGCATCATCGTGAATTAGCCTCTTTATATTCTGTGGAAGGCATCTATTCAATTGATTCACGGTGAGTTTTATTGTTACTAAAGAATTTCAGGACTTAAAGGAGTCGTCACTTTATCCGAGAGGTGAAGCCTCATCATCATATGAAGAGGATATCAACGTTTTATTAAGTTTTTCTATCCTAATTAGACTTAGGCTTAAGCCGCGTTATTGAATTAATGTATTCCTCAAATGACGTTGATGCGGTTACTGTTGTTGATTCTCCATTTCTATATTCCCTAAGCACTCCCATTGATGAGAGGGCCTCCATGGTTTTAGCTATATCCAGGCTATTTAGGTATGAGTGAACTGCGATTATTTTCTTAGCGTTCTGAGTTATGCTTAGGTTAGCCATTGAGGCATAGATTGATGCAACGGAGCGAATCACATTTATCACTTCATCAAGAGATGCTTGAGTCCTGAGCTTGAGCCCACTTAACTCAGAGTAGTATCCCTCCTCATTAAGTATTGCAGTAACTACATCAAACGGAACGGAGTGGGTGGGTTGAGCCATAGAGATCAGTACAGAAAGATCCATGGAACCACCATGCCTAGCCCTAAATACTCCATATATCTTCAACGCCTCGGCAAGCATTATATCGCTTGACTCCTTATCTCCCCTAATGCGTAACTCAACAGTATTAGCTCTAACGCTTATTATTAGCTCTCCCATTTTTATCCTACGCGTTAATAGATCCACGAAGTCCACAGCCTCTCTAGCATTCCTAAACTTCAAAACAAGACGCCTATTACCGCTCATTAGTACCCTCTACTCCAGGGCTACTTTCTTTCGAACGCTGACACCGCAATTGGGACAGTAGGCTCTAGTGCCTTTAAACCTTAATATTGCACGGCAATGAGGACAACGAGCCTCAACTACCCCAAGCCCCAGCCCCCTAATGCTTAAGTGATAAGGTGGACCACGCGAAATAACCCTTGCCTTAATGAAGTCGCCTATCCCCACTGCATCGTATACAGTATTTAACCTATTATCTCCTGCATGAACGATGTATATGAAGCCGGTGGCGTTTATCCTATTTATCTTGCCTTTATCAAGCACCGCCACTATCCTCACTACAGCAACCTTATCCGTGGATGACACAACCCTACCGTAAACTATTGAGCCTTGCTGGAGAAGTTTCAGTTTTACTGGATTAACTTTAACCTCATGAGCCTTTAAGTCGTAATTGGGTATGCCGATTACGGTGGAGACTATGGCGCCATTACCATCCAGATCGGTGAAATCGCCGGGAACATACTCCTCCTCAACACCTAACTCTTCGCCTGGAACCGAAATCATAGTCATAAACTCTCAAAAACCAAGTAAATACCCTGTTAAAAACCCTTCCCTTGCAAAGAATCAACTCAAATACGAGGCACCGAGACGGGGCGATGCATCTTCATTAAATTCTCTAGGACATAGATCTAATTATCCCTTTAATATGGCTAAGGCTTTATCCGCGTGCTCCTTGGCGTCTCTAAGTCCCTTTAGTATCTCAATTATCTTTCCTGACTCATCTATCACAAACGTGACACGCTGAGCTGTGGAGCCTCTTAGTACGCCGTAAGTCTTGGAAATTGACTTATCAGCATCTGAGACGAGAGGGAACTTGGCGCCATACTTTTGCGCAAACTTTAGCTGTGTATCAATACCATCAACACTAACGCCAATAATCTCTGCATTAATTCTCTTGAACTCATCATATAGCTCCACGAATCTCTTTAACTCACTCGTGCAGCCGCTCGTGAATGATTTAGGATAGAAATAAAGAACCACACGTCGCCCCCTGAAGTCTGATAGCTTTATTTTCCCAAGGGTGGACTCAGCCTCAAAGTCCGGTGCGATTGCTCCCTTCTCCATAACCAAAGAATGAAGCTAAGCAAGAAAAACACTGCGCCTATGTTAATGTGAAAAC
Source organism: Thermocladium sp. (assembly GCA_049965935.1). Taxonomy (GTDB): domain Archaea; phylum Thermoproteota; class Thermoprotei; order Thermoproteales; family Thermocladiaceae; genus Thermocladium. The sequence goes on along the minus strand of JBMFVP010000018.1, from coordinate 15,343 downwards.
ACACCGCTGCGGTGATTTTAGAACTGAATCAAATGCGTGTCCACTTAATGGTAACGCTTAATGAGTGAACTACCCCGTCCTTGCGGGGCATCTCCACCTAGCGGCGGGGATTTCCAGTCTCCTCCAGGAAACTTGCTATACCCCTCACAGAAGGGGATTTTTGCCCCCTTAACTCCAAGAAGTTAAAAAATATGAGGATCAAGGCTAAGTTAATCTTCTTCCCTAGAGGACAAGCTTTACACCACCTTAACTCTCTCCCCCTATAATTCGTCAACTCGTTATAGGAGTGAACCGAAAATAAGCCTTACCGTATTATTGTTATCTCGGCGCCTTCATCAAGCTCTATATAGTCATCAAGTAGATATGTCCCCCACTGAGTTCTGCGTCCCCTTGTTGATGAACCTCCACAAGTGATAGATATTAGGCAAGCAGCCGGATCTGGCTCCACAATTACTTCGAGTGGCTTTACTTTTCTGGCCTTCACTATGAGCCACCTAACTCATTCATTAATTGTTCCTTTAATGAATCAAGGTCGCCAAGCATGTTGGCCACTGCATCACTAAGCACATCCATGGGGGACCTATCAATTGTCTGTATCTTTAATGTTACTCTCCTTGTTAATGGGTGATCCATGTCATACATGGCATACTTCACTCCTTTCTGTTTAAGTAGGTAATTTAGAAGCGGAGCGAAGAGCGTGTGATCCTCGCCCTCTATTGTTGCCTCCAAATAGTTATCGCTATTCTTAATGCTGAGCACCTTAATGCGCATATGTCGGCATGATACTGCTCCCTTTAAAAACGTAACTATAAAAGCGCGTAATGCATTTCTATATTACTTATCAGCTAACTCTAACGAATTCACCTACTCATTCATGCCAGGTCTCATCACTGATTAATGCACATAAATGATTGTCCTATTAATTTTTACGGAACCATTCTAAGTACAAATACTTATCTCCTCCCCGCCCTGAGAGGTGAGGGTTTTCGTCTCCCTCAATCCCCATTTACTGTAATTTAGGGTATTTATGGGTATGCTGATTCCGCTGTTAATTGCCTTAATACATCACGTATAGATAGTATGCCAACTACCGTCCCATCATCATCAATAACCGGTATATGCCGTATTTGGTGCTCTATCATTTTCATGCTTATAGACAAAATTGATTCTCCCTTCCTTGCCGTGATTAAGTTCTTAGATGCTACTCGACCCACTGGCGTGTCAAGCGAAACACCCTCGGCCACCACCTTAACTAGATCCCTCTCAGTGAATATTCCCACTACCTTGCCATTATCGGTGACTACTACGCTTCCAATATTGTTTTCACTCATTTTCTCCGCCACGATCCTTAATGGATCGCTTGAATTACAGGTTATCACGTTTCTCTGGGTTGGCTTGAGTAGTGACATAATTATTAGGGTTACCCAGGTATAAATAAGCGTTATGGTATAACTCGCTATTATTTGGGTTTTATTAAGTACACTAAAAGTAATAATCACACAAAAAGCCTTATCAATGCCATAAATATAGTGAAAGCAATGAAATATAGGTTACTGGTGATTGATGCAAACCAATCAAGATGGCGAATAGAGGAGGGAGACTGGATTGGGCCACTTGATGCAGCTATTGATCTCAATAATAGATTGGAGACTTGGCGAATGAGGCCCCTTGACCCAGAAATACCGTTCCTAATTGGATGGGGAAGACTGGCTGGAGGCAACTTCATGGGGGTTCACAGGGCCGTAGCCGTTTTTAGAAGTCCACAGACGGGTGCCCTTCATGTATCAGCAATGGGTGGAGCTGGGTATAGATTCATGAAGTCTGGCATTAATGGAGTAACTATTATAGGAAAATTCCGGAACCCCACCATAATACTAATTGGAAGCAGGGCAGGAAAACTCTCGGTGGAGTTTAATGAGGTTGCACTAGATAGGCTGTGGAAATATGGTGGACACACTGGAATTGAGGCGGCGAAGCAATTCATCTTAGATACTTACTGGGACTTCATATCGCTCCATAGAGCTAGGCCAATAATCACCGGTCCAGCAGCTGCAACGACGGTAATGGGCGCCATAGCAAGCTACGATGTGGATTACGGCAAGAAAAACTTTAAGCTAGGGGCTGAAGATTTTGCTGCTAGGGGAGGAGGCGGATCAACTCTGCTCCAGGGCCATAATGTAGCCGCCATGTTAATTGGGGGAGACTCTGAAGTGAGCGGGCCCCGAATAAGTGAAGTGGATCAATTATTCATGAGGAAAATGGGGAAGCCCTATATAGCCGTGCTAAATGAGAAGACGATAAAGTATAGGTTTGATCCACAGCTCGGTACCGGCGGCACCTTCGGGGTCAATTATGTGCATTACCGAGAATTGATACCGATGTTTAATTTTCAATCAATATACCTTACTCTAGAGGAGCGAAAGAAGTGGGCCGATGCGGCTATACAGTACTTCTGGAAACCATTCCAGGAGGAGGCATTCATTAAGTCCAGGAGCTGGTATAACTGTGGTGAGCCTTGCTCCGTTGTATGCAAGAAGGTTTGGCGCGGCAAGAAAATAGATTATGAGCCGCTCAATGCAGTGGGTCCCTATATAGGCGTGTTCACGTTAGGCGATGCCGTTAAGGTAGCTGATGAAGTGGATAATTATGGTTTCGACTCCATAGAGGTAGGGTATGACCTAGGCTTAGTGTTCGAGGCAGTGGAGAGGGGACTAATAGATCCAAGCGATGCCGGGTTAAGTGGAAGACCGGTGATTAATCCATCAAATTATGATGTATCAAGCAGTGAGTCAAATGCAGCATTGGCGCTGGAGGGAGTTAATTCAATGGTGAGGGGGGTGGGATTACTGGGTAGGATTGGATTAATTGGGCTGCGGCAAGCAGCGATTGAGCGGAAATTGAGCGATTATGCGGTTTATGTTCCTCTTGGAAGCGGGTACTACATGACTCCTAACTATTATTGGGCGCCCGGCATGGTGGCTCCAGTCTACATGCTTGGCAGATATTGGACTAACTATAATCCTACATTCATGGATCCAAGCGAGTTCGCTAAGTCCGTGTACTCCAGGGCATTAATGGAGCTAGCCATAGATAATGCAGGAGCATGCAGGTTCCATAGGGGATGGCTTGAGCCGGTCATTGGAGAGGCATATGGTTTAGTGGGGGTTAATATCGATATAGAGAAATTTGCCGCAACCCTATACCGTGAATTCGCTGAGTATTCACGTAGGGCGGGAGCATCGCCGATGTATTGGGAAAGCAAGAGGACCAGCGATATGGTCATGAGTATGGCCAAGGAGTTAGGGGCGAAGGATTGGGTGGAGAGAACCCCACGCGAATGGTATGATAAGTTTAAGGAAGCCTTTGATGCTCTAGTGAATGGCTGAATCATATTCTTTTTATTCCTATAACACCGTTCTGAAGAGTTACTTCCACGTAGTCGCCCACATCAAGCTTTCCCCCAAAGTATTCTATTTCATCATCAGTTAACCAAATAGTTACGCGAGGAATAAGCACTTTATTGCCCAATGCTTGATTAAGCAACGGCATTGACTTCAATACTTGCTGCATCATATTCATAACTTCGCGAGCCATCATTGCAGACTCATCGCCTCCAGTCACAATGGGGCCAGGATTCTCCCTCTCCTCCACTATATCTATCTTTATGAGTTTATTGCCCAACGGGTCGGGCATAAGCGTCTTGCTGATGACGTATCCCTTAAACGATGCCATGAAGAAAACAGTAATAACCTATTTTAATACCTTTCCACCGAAATGCGCCTTGAGGCATAGCCGTTAATTATTGGGAAATCGTTGTACAGATGAGAAACCACTGAATGAAGAGGCTGGGCACTAATGTTAAAATCCATTTATTGACCGCATTTTCTATGATTAATTGCATAAAGGCTAAGTTAACCGATAGGGTCACTATAAATACCAAGATGATAGCCATGTGCCCCGTCACCAATACAATAGATAATTATTCGGTAACAATAGAGTATAAGCCTAATTGCGAGGACCCAGAGGGTTGCCAATATATAGAACTCAAGTCTCTCAGGGAGTACCTTGACTCGTTTAGGGATAGATTAATCTATCATGAGGATTTAATAAATGAATTACTGAAGACTATTCAGGAGACATGTGACCCTGATGAATTACGCATAGTGTTAAATAGTGAATACATGGGAATGAGATACACGATCGAGTTGAATGCCTAAAGTTGCAATTAAAACGAATCGTAAACATAGCCAGTCGAGGCAGAAGAGTCAGCTACTCCTCGCTAAAGCTCGGAGCTTCCCCGCGCTATTTATTTGTGAGATAGATGCTTGCCCTTTTTATAATGAGGATCCAGCCCATAAAGTTAATGAAGCTTTCTATTAGTATTTATTAAGCCTATTATGAAATTAGCAGATGCCTCTGCATGCTCAAATGGCCTCGTTTGAGGTTTATTCCTGTAATCCAATATATATACGCTGCACTCGCCAGCATTCGCTGCAGCGAATGCATAGTACCTATTTGCTAGTTGATGCATCTCTATCTCATTTTCTCCCTCGGCCTCCCTAGCCCTTAGATTCTCATCCTTGCTTCTCCTCTGGATTATATCCTTGGGACTGAACTCGAGCAGAACAATAGCGTCAGGCCTTAATTTGGCCATTATTCTATCCGGAAGACCAGGATAATAGCCCCCCTGTACTTGGATAGATGCGTGGGTATCTATTAATACGTCACCGCTCATTTTCGCTATCTCCTCCGCAGCCATTTCCTGAACCTTTCTATACTCATCCACGGGTATTTTCCTCCTCATCTCGTCCCTATGGGTTATTCCATACATTCGCCTAGCTATGTCCAGCATTACATCCCCATAATTCACCACAGCCACATCCGGCATCTTTTCCTTAACCATGTTCAGAGTGGTTGATTTGCCGGCGCCGGGGACCGCAACCAACACTATCTTCATATGTAAAGTAAGCTGGGTAGGGCTTTTTAAGCGAATCGAAAGAACAAACGAAGATGAGCAAGCATGATAGATCAATGCACAGAAAGCAAAGACTAAAGCACAATAACTGATAACGAGACAAACAACAAATCTCGCCTTTTAAGGCGGGGATTCCTAGAAATGTTAATCTAGGTTCACGGCATCTATTCCCCTACCAAGTATAGGGACGTATTTGCTGGCTTCATGCTTTTCTAATTATTATCTTCGTTTGGCCCAGCCATATGGTTGCACTATTTATTAATTGAACTTCACCCGATATATCCGTAAGTGACCCCTCTATCTCCATTTTACCCCCCTTAGACGTAATTATAAGTAAACCGCTTCGAGGCACTATCTTGATCCACTCATCATTAACTGGAACTACCACGGTAGAGCCGGGGCCCCCAATGGTTACTGGCGACTTTACCTGTATTCTCTTCTCTGAGACGACTCCACCTTCAGGCATTACTTTAATTATTATCACTGGAGCAGCCATGCAGCTCGAGTCCACTACAGTCTTTCTATATATGGCTAGCATTAAGATAACTATTACGGCTAGCGATGATAATTCCATATATGGTGACTGATAAAACTCTGCCCCAGCCACTATGAATTCTATGAGCCCTAGAACAGCAGCAAGCAATATATTTGCATGATGACACGTGAGCAACTTCTCTTGAACATATATGCGAAGCACTGGCACAAGCAGAACATAGATTATTAACCCAATGAAGAGAAGCGGAAGCGAGGCATAGATATATTGAGTAACATGAAGAAGCTGCGAGAATATGCCTATCAAAAGACTAAGCACTATTATTAACGCTAGGGGAAGCGCATTGGCTGATAATAACTGAACCAACTCATCAAAAACATCATTGCCTCCATTCATCTATACCGCTGTGGAGAGGACATTTATAAACGCTGACCCATACATTCAATTAAACCGATGCCCTCCCGCACTAAAGGGGATGATGCTGCCCATGAGGGCTGGGTAGTTTATAGCGCTTTCCTAAACCAATGGCGATAACCCCTCACAAAGAATATTTATTAGATGATGCCTCTAGTTTCCATAAGCTGCCTCCTCATGGATGGGACTTTAAAGGCAATGCCCTCTGAATGAGAGATTGCTCTATTCAATCATGTGCCGCATTATTTGATGCATAGCTTAGATCACATTTGTCTGCGGTCACTGCTTTAAATCCATTCTTAATCAATGCATTAACGGTGTCCACATTATCATCACAATGAATCAAGTTACCTAGATGCTTTACGCGACTCAATGCATCAACCTTATAGGCAGGATCTGGCCTGTGATCTTGATCATTTCTCATTATTAGTGATAATACACCATCAACCCGCACCCCGAAGCCCTTTAATTGAACTAAGGTACAATTCCTCATTCGTTCAGGTCTACCTGTAACCAGTATAACGGCGGCATTCCCCATTATTAGCCTATTCATAACAGATATGTTTAGCTCAATTGGTTCATCCATATATAGTTTATTACAATCCAAAAAACACTCCCAATCAACGACATCGCCATTAGTGCATGCAATTAACCGCTTATATGAATTAACAAGGGTTCCATCTATATCAAATGAGAACACCTCCATTATTAGCCATCGCTTAGCCTCATACTTAATCTTAACGCTGGAATCCGGCCTCCTCTGCATCATGAGCGGCTAGGTTTGCCGTTCGATTTATCAGGTGGAAAGTTTTTTAACTGGTTAATAATGCACGATTACATCATAAAGGGGAAATGGTTAATAACTTGGATAGCCTTGGTTGCGGCACTCAGCGTATTGGCGCCTAGGGTATTTGGGGTGCTAATATACAATGATTCACAACTACTCCCCAGCAACTTGCCTCCAGTGATTATTAGCCACTACTTGACCGCCAATCAATCTCAATACACGGCTATAATACTGAATTCAAGCAACTTAATAAATGAATTGACCCAACTTGATGCTAGCATACATGAACCTCACCTGGATCAGTTAACGCTATATAGAAAAGATGTACTCCCGCAATATAATTACACCATTAGTAAATACATTCATAAAGAGGAGGACAATGCCACCATGGAGTTAATGCAAACATGGTCCCAAATGAACTCCACATGCAATGAATTAATCAAGCTGAATTCGGAGTATTATGGTCAATTAAATCAACTTAGAAAAGCAGAGCATGTCCTCAGCGAATATATATTAAATTATAATTCGATTCTAACGAGATACTTGGAGGCAGCAGAACCCAACGCAAACGCATCCCAAGTGGCCGTAGTGGCCATTAATTCAATTAACGTATCCGCTAATTACTCGAGATTCATTGAGCTCTATGGATACGGAATCGCCAAGGCTCTACATGGTTACACTGTCCAAGAATTAACCCCAGGCAAACTAAGCTATGCATTTGCTGCTGGTTACGGTCTAATAATGCAGAGCCTTAAAGAGAATTACCCCCTAATATTCTCTACTCCGAACTCAACTTTAGCCTTAGCCATAGCGGCCGGTCCCTCTTCACTGAATAATATACGCCTCGCCGTGGCGAGCCTATATGCTAATTCTACTCCAGCAATAATCAGGCCTCTGCTACCTCAAATAGCATGCACCAGCAATATATCGAGCGTGGAGGCTCGCCTAAATAATAGCATAAGCAGCCTAATAATAAGTGAGAATCCCCCGCCGTCCCCACTCTCAATAAGGACTGGATTAGTGAACGGTAGCTATGCATTGATATTGGTGAACTCAACATCACAAGAATCTTATTCTTTACATAATGAATCCATATTTGTCTTCAATCCATCATTGATAAATTCGCAACTGATAAGCATGGTCGAGAGCGATGTCCCAACCATTGATAAGGTAACGGGAACCGCAGTGCTCTCCATGCTGCTATTCGTGCTTGGAACAATTATGGGTCCATTAGTAGTGCTCGCAATGCTCGGCGCCGCAGACGCCGCGTCGCTGGGCTCAATCTATCTACTTTCAAGGGCAGGCCTCTCCGTTTATTACTTGACCGTTTACTTGACTTCACCGATAATACTGGGCATAGGCGTTGATTATAGCTTACTCATAATAGGCAGGTACCTGGAGGAGAGGAGAAATGGAAAACGAAAGGAGGAGGCATTAGGGATCATTAAGAAAATCACGGTACCTACCATATTATCATCGGGAAGCGTTGTCGCCGTGGGGCTTGGCTCCTACATGTTCTCCACTTACCAATATATTCAAGTAATAGGATTAGCCTACATAGTGTCGGTGGCGCTTGTTCTATTCACGGTTATTCTGGCCTTGACCGATGTGATAAGCATCATGGGTGATCGAATATTATGGCCAATGGGACTTAAATCCAACACCCGTGAATTAAGCACTAAACTACTCATTAAGTTGACACGGATATCAGTGGAGCGGCCAAAGACCATAATCGCTGTATTCACTGTGGTTACATTGATTTCTCTCGTAATAATAGCTAAGTTCATGGTCGTCACATCTAATCCAGTATATATGATGCCAAGCAGTAACCCAGTAATTGGTCTCCACATAATGCAGGAACGTTTCCCGAGCTTCCTCCAATCAACTGGCTACATGCTAATGAAGCCCAGCAACCACGCTGCTTATGAAGAATTAATAATAAAAATGGCTAGATTAAATGCCATAGGCAACGTTACTCTCATACGGAACTCCTCCTCCTTCATGCTGCTGGAGTTCCCAGTTAAATATGATGTGTTTTCGGATAAATTAATAGGAGTATATGGAGAATTAAATTCGATTGCCAGCACTGTGTCATCTCAATACGGCGTCACAATACTAATAGGCGGAGACCCAGGCTATAAGTATTATGGGGTTCAGGCCTTCGAGGATCAGTTTTACCATGTAATAGCCTATATAGTGGTTGCATTAGTTATGATTATGTTATTCATAACATTGAGATCTGTATTGATACCGATTAGACTTATTGTGACTGTCTTAATGAGCATGAGTTGGGCCACGGCATTGACAGTGCTAGTTTTTCAAGTAATGATGGGGATACCGACATATTACTTATTGCCAATAATACTATACTCCCTATTAATGAGCGTGGGAACCGACTACGATATATTCATTGTTTCCAGAGTTCGCGAGGAAGTGATGAAGGGCGCAAGCGATAAGGAAGCGATAATTAAGTCTATAGAGTCCACGGGGCCCATAGTTAGTGGCGCAGCTATGGTGCTTGCCACTGCATTCGCCGGCTTGGCTGTTTCCAGGTTATTCATTTTAAAGGAAATAGGATTCGCTGTCGCGGTGGCCGTGGCCATGGATGCCCTCCTATTGAGACCAATCCTAGTTCCCGCCATCTTAATGGTACTGGGCAAGTGGAATTGGTGGCCGCTGAAAATAAATAGAGCTAGCAGCATTGAGCTGCATGAGCAGTGAAGTAGCCCGGTTTAAAATTTAAATAGGCTTGAAACGATAATGATATTATGTCTTCTGTGCATGACTTAATGAGGAAGCCTAAGGTGGTTGCTAAGCTTAATGATAGGCTCTCCTCCATAATTAGCAACATGAAGAGTGAAAGGATCTTTATAGTTCCTGTTATTAATGAAAACAATAAATTAGTGGGCGTATTGAGTTATAGGGATTTGCTGCGCAGGAGGGTGCCCATAAATTCGAAGGTGGCCACGGCAATGATGAGGCCATTCTCTATAATTGAAACATCGAGCCTAGATAAACTAATCATAAAGCTTCATGAAACAAGGGCCAGGGAGATTCCGGTGATTGACGAAAGGAATAACTTGGTTGGCATAATCAATCGAATTGATGTAATTAACTCGATAATTAATTCCCTGCCCAAAATAAGCGTCGAGAAAGCAATGTCGTTTCCGCCCATAACCATCAATAAGGATGAAAACATCGCCACGGCCAGGTGGTTAATGATTAAGCACGGCATAAGCCTATTACCGGTCATGGATGGAGGAAGACTGGCTGGCGTGGTCACGCTAACTGACCTAGTTGAGAAAATATTCTATGTTACAGCGGCTAGAAGACCAAGACGCGGGGACTTAGCCGGGGAAGAGGAGAAAATAGTTGCATCTCCAGTATCCTCAGTAATGGGAGAGGCCATTACCATAGATGCATCGAAACAACTCGTTGATGCGATAGAGAAACTGAATAAGCATGATGGCTTAATAGTTACGAGAGGTGACTCCGTTATCGGCGTGTTAACTGGAAGCGACGTATTGAGGGTATACGTGGAGTCAAGTAAAGTATCCATTCCAATAACCGCTAGAATAAGCGATATACAGGATAATCACTTAAGGCAAATAATAGAGACTGCTGTGAATAATCACTTGGAGAAGATAGCGAAGATAACTGATATAATTGACTTTAAAATAGATATAAGAGCTAAAGCGCCTGGGAACAATGATAAGAGAACTAGGTATGAAGTAATCGCGCGGCTTAAGGATCCACTTGATAACTACGTGGCAACGACACAGAGCTGGGACGCGGTGGAGGCAGTGAAGGATGCTATGGATATCCTCCTAAAGAGAGTTGAGCGCACATTAGATAAAATGAGAACAATAAAGAGAAAGGAAGAGAAAAGGGAACAATCCTAGAATGCCCATTAAAACCGTAGGAAACCCATATTTATTTCGGAACCATGCACCAAAGGATTAGAGAGGAATGAGGCTAATTATTGTGTATGTGCCAACCACTACTACAAGTAGTCCCAGCGCTATGACCAATATATCAACAAATGTGGTGAATGCCTTGCCTCCATGGAATAGCTCAAGCATTATTGTGCGGAGTCCATTCATGGCATGATACGAGGCAGCGTATACTATTATCAATAGAACTATGTCGTACCAAGCCATGCTTATTTGGCTTTGCACAGCGGGCCAACTTACTGATGCATCATAACTAGGCCACCTATATGCTATGTGGATCCCAACCACTACTATCATTATTAGTCCAGTGATGTAATGCCACTTCATCAGTGTAGATTTGGCCACCATTCATCACCACCCCAATAATGCACCGAATACATCATATGTAGCGAGTATTATGAATATTATCGTTATTATGGCAACCGAGTACTTGTATACTCTCTGGGCTGTGGCATTTGGAGACGGCGTTGCACGAGGGAATGTGTGCCTAGATGGCTTAGGTAAACCAATCCCAAACCACTGCATTAGTATTAATCTAAACCCGTTTGCTCCATGAATGACAAGCAATACTCCTATTAAGTACTCGAGCAGGGCTCCCACCGACACGACTCCTATGTGTGGTTTTTCGAGTACACCAAATATTATTGCATTCCACTGTTGCTGCGTTAAGTTATGGCCAAAGCCCAGGGCCGTCGAGACCGCTAGGACGTGGCCTATCAGGTATAGGGCCAATGCTAATCCGCTTACTTTTTGGAAAATGACTAACCACTCATCTAATCCACGAAGCCAGAGCCCCCACCTAGGAGAAACACGCCTGGTCTTCTGCATGTTCCTCACCTCTTCCTGCCGGTTAATAACATTTTTTTGACCATATTTATAGCAAGGGCTGGATCAACGTCCTTAGGGCACACCTTACTACAGGTGCCGGAGTAATTGCAGCTCCATACGCCGTTATCAGTGTCAACGAGCTTCAACCTCAACTCGGCACCTTGATCCCTAGAATCAGCGCTCCACCTATATGCCTGGGCCAAGGCCTGGGGCCCCAGGTACTCCTTGTTAAGGAACACAAGGGGGCATGCGCTGTAACATAGGCCGCATTTAATGCAGTAGGAGAACTGTAGGTAATTATCAAGCTCTTCCTCGGTTTGTGGATAATACTCCTTCAAGTCCTCGAATTGTTCTTTCTCATCCTTGCGTATAAGCCATGGCGATACAGACTTATGATTGCTGAAGAACTTGTCGAAATCCGTAACAACATCTTTAACGGGGGGCACATTACTCAATGGCTCCACAGTTATAATGCTTGTGCCTAAGTCATATGGCTTCGTTTCACAAGCAAGCCGGGGAGTACCGTTTATAACCATGCCACATGAACCGCATATGCCCATCCTACAACTATACCTAACTGCTAATGTAGGGTCCTGGGTCTCCTTAATCCTGAGCAATGCATCGAGAATAGTGGTTCTATTTGTTATAGTTAACTTGTACTCCTTCCAATAGAAACTATCCTTCTCAGGATCATATCTCCTAATCTTGAAGATGACCTCCTTCTTCTCCAACTTTATCTCGGGCAACTTTATCTTAATCGTTTCCACGCTCGCTTCAGATGAGGATGCGGATGCCATTTGAGAAACACATACTTATATTTTTTAAGCATTGCCGTTCGACAATAAAAGAAATAGAGAAATCGATAGAAATGCATTTTATGCAGTAATCGACGCACCTATTTTCATCAATTAATGAGGCCATACATGGAGCAGCAATTAATCAAGAAGGGAGAGAGATATATGCTGGATCTACGGGGTCTCATATGCCCCTATCCCCAAATATATACAGTTAAGGCATTGCAAAAGGTCGAGAAGGGCGCTATTATAGATATTCTAATAGATAATCCAGCCTCCTGCAGCACCGTGCCCAGCGTAGCCGAAAAGAATGGACATAAAGTAATCAGCAACGTAAAGGAGGATAAGTACTGGAAAATAACGGTGCAGAAATCATAGAAAAATAGAAACAACATCGGGGAATCATGATCCGGCCATCGATGCCGATGCATTACTGCCGCCAACAGTTGGCTCCAGCTCATTAATGAAGCTCCAATATAGTGATTCAAGCATCTTCTCATTATTGATCTTAATATGGCTCCACGGCAATACATCCCCAGGCCTGCGATGCGCATATACATATTTATCAAGCAGATCAGGGTGACTAGCAAGTAATCTCCTATAATCGCCCTTATCTAGGTGGTCCTTACTTATTCTAGCTGCATCAAGTATGAAGGCAGCCACGTCCCTATCGCCCAAGGATAGAAGCGCCTGCACTGTTGCATGGATTGGATCATAAAATGAATATTCACGTACATCCTGAGTTACTAGGCGTATTCTCTTCTTTAATTCATTGATGCCTATCATGGAGAACCATTGAAGTGGAGTATGCGGCTTCGGTATCCAGGGATTCACTGAAACATATGTGGACCCAAGCCTAGATACATCGATTAACTCTAGCTTTATCTGCCGCAAATCCTCGTACTGCTCCCCCGGCAGGCCAACCATATAGTACATCTTAATCCTATTAATGCCATTATCAAATGCGCACCGAGCCTTCTCGATTAGTTCCTCGCTTGAGAAATCCTTGCCAAGTATTCGCCTAAGGCGGAAAGATGATTCTGGAGCAATGGTTAGCGTGCGTTGACCTGACCTAATGATGCTCCTAATGAGATCACAATCAAGCGTATCCACCCTAAGCGAGGGGAAACTGAGCGAGATTCCTGTCTCCACTAATCCATTAATGAATTGCCGTATTCCTGGGTGATCACCCACCGACAAACCAACCAAAGCAATGCGCTTCAAGCCACTCTCCTTTATTCTATTTGATAGGGACGACAAATTACCAAGCCTCACCGGCATATTGATATAGCTCTCCATGCAGAATAAACAATGATGAGGACAACCACGCATTACCTCAACCAATGCATCACTGCCAAAGAGGGAACCATCTACCTTAATGATGGAAAGCGGGGAATGCTCTATATGGTCAATATATACTTTGCGAACCTCATGCTTGCCGAGCGAGGGCACATAGAAGCCGCCCAACTCCTCGAATCCCTCTAATTTGCCCGTTAACCCATTAATTAGCCTAGGCATCAATTCCTCAAGGTCCCCCAACGCAACTACATCGACGAAGCTTGCTATTGGTTCTGGATTAGCTAGAACTGGCGGTCCACCGATTATTACTGTGGGGAAGCCTCCTCGCTTACTTGATGATACTGGTATCTTTGAGTACGCCAGCATCTTAACCATGTTTATATAGTCGAGTTCATAATGTATAGTGAATATTATGTAATCAAATGAATTAAGGGGAATATTGGTTTTCTCGCCTCTTGGCGGTATTCCATTCATTGAGACTCCATCCACTAGGAAGCCTTCATTCTCAAGAGTGGCCTTTATGTACTTGTATGAAGTGGATAACTGTGCAATGGATGGAGAGGATGGATAGGCCACTGCAATTCTCATTTACTCACTGCCCATTTCCCTGGGACAATTGTAGGTTAACAATCACGAGGGGTTTATCGGTTGCCCTTAGTTCAGCTATCTTGCTTATTATCATTCTCTTAACTATTGCTGGATCCCTCTTTATTGTGTCCACTGCATTCTTCACGCCGCCCTCCGCCACTAATTCCTGCACAATCGATTTAGCAACGTAGTCAGACACAACGCTTGTTCCGCATATTTCTCCCTCTTCCATTAATCCTATCATGGCCATCTTATTCAATTTATTCATGTACCTCTTTCCAATCATATTCACCGCCCGCTGCGTATCAGGATCCAGTGATCCCTCCTCATTTATTGATCCAAAGTTCAACTTAACTCTTTGACGCCACTTGAGAAGCCAATAATCAAGCCACTCGGGGAGCCATGATGATAATGAGCCATTAACTGCCCTACAGATAGCATCCTTTTTTCCGCTGCCTTTACTTATATAATTAACTAAGTCTTGATAAACGAAGTCCGATAGTATGCGTACCTCATCGTGTGGGAAGCCCATATCCGATAATCTGGTTAGTAGGAAATAACGAAGGCGTTGCTCCACATCGTCGCACTCCTCATTTATATCTCCTCTCATTACCTATGTATAGACATTAATCCGCTTTTTAATCTTTACGGGCAAACTAACTTCCGTGAATCCATACTTGCCTTGCAAAGAAGTCAATAAAGAACCCAATTCCGTCCTGGAGACAACGACCGCCGATTTCTTTGGAGCTATCTTCAGGGCATCAATTTATTCCTTGCGACTATTTTTCACCAATCATATAACTCCTTGTCGCCGAACCAATAATGTATCTCACGTGCAGCGGACTCAGGACCATCACTTGCATGTACCAAGTTACGGATTGCCCGCTTCTCCTTATTTGCTAGATCCGGACTATCAGTTGAGTAGTCACCCCTTATTGTGCCAGGCGCCGCCATGTAGGGAAGCGTATGCCCCACCAGTTTTCTCACTGTGTCTATGGCATGATTCCCCTCGACCACTATTAGAACTATTGGCGTTTCCACCATGTACTTCACTAGCCATTGTTTGACTGTCTTCCCTACCTGCACCGGATCATCAGTGCCCATGTCTCTCTTTATGTCCATTCCCATCTCTTGATAGGACTTGATTGACTTGTTGCCGACGCTTTTGAACCATTCCTCATCGCTTGGATAAAAGCCTGCCATTTGTTCCTC
>JBMFVP010000017.1:0-28772 GCA_049965935.1 Thermocladium sp. | reverse complement strand
TAAGGGTTGATTCTGGAGCCACCGATAGAATAGTTAACCAGATATTGGCAGAGATGGATGGCATTGTACCGCTGAAGAATGTGGTAGTGATTGGAGCCACTAATAGGCCCGACATGATGGATCCAGCGCTACTGAGGCCCGGGAGATTCGATAGGATAATCTATATTCCGCCGCCCGATAAGGAGGCTAGGCTAGCGATACTTAAGGTCCATACTCGAAGAATAAAGATGAGCAATGATGTTGATTTAGCCAAGATCGCCGAGAAAACCGAGTACTATACTGGAGCCGATATAGCAGCACTAGTGAAAGAAGCAGCAATGCTGGCGCTTCGTGAGGCTATCAATAATAAGGAGCCGCATGCACGTGAGGTAACTATGAGGCACTTCGAGGAGGCGATGACTAGGGTACAGCCATCGCTTACAAGCGAAATAGTGAAGCATTATGAGGATATGGCAAAGACTCTAAGGCGGGCACTTCGCGGGGGCTGATCAATTAAAAATTTCTCTCACGTAATTATGAATTATCCTGTCCTCACGGAAAGAGGATATTCTCTTAACCATATCATATTAAAGTGAAGTCGTTAATTAACGATAAATCTCATAATTTATGAGGCAATAATGAATATTTGTTTCCATCTGGCGTGTTTTTCCCAATCAATAAAGGGTAAATGGGAGAGTGACTTCATAATATTAGGGCATCAAGAAAGTGAAGTACATATAAGGGATAATTGCTGCTTAACGGTTCTAATCCCCTCATAGCCCTAGAATGGGATGAGTTTTTCTTTATAGTTTTACCAAGAAAGGAATAGAAGGCCAATAGTCGTCTCTCTGACCTCCTTCCCGCCTTAAATGGGCGAGGCTTGCCTTTCTTTTGTCAGAATATATTGGATGCATTTATACATTGAACGCAAAGATTAAAAATACTAAGGATGCAGGAGCCAAGGGGGCCGTAGTCTAGCTTGGAAGAAGGATACCGGCCTGGGGCATGAGCCCCGTGGAGCGGTTGCTCCAATCATCCGGAACGTCGGTGATCCCGGGTTCAAATCCCGGCGGCCCCATTTATTTTCTGCAATGTTTGGATAAGGCTATGGTGGAGCAACGAGCATTAGGTTAAATTCACTGGAGGCGGAGTCTAATTGCCATACTGACCTCTTCCCGCCTTGAGGGGCGAGGGTTCCCCGAGGTCTAGAGGGTTACACCCCTTTGTTGGTGCTACTCGACTCCGCTGGGGTTGCGGTGGTCGGCCCTTGCTCTCATCCCCCAAAAATTAACCAGCGGAACAGAAACAATAGCCCACGCAAGCAGTTAAAAACATTTCTAGGAATCCCCACGTTAAAAAGGCGAGGTTTGTTATTTGTCTCGTTATCATGAAGTGGGCCAGCTATTCTTTTTAGGCAATGGCTTTAGCGGGGTTGGGGAATGGCCGAAACAGTGAATGATTTTCAATTATTGTTTAAAAACATTTATAAATGGGGAAGTACTGCGATTTCGCATCTAGAACGAAAATGATTGGGGAAATATTGTTTCTTCCTCGTGGGAAGGATAGGATAATGCATAACTTAAATAGAGAAATACGATTCAGTTCAGAGCATAATTTGAACCGCTATAAAGGGTTAGGTGATTCAATTGACCTTTAGATCTGATATTCAGGAGAAAATACTCAAGATATTGCCTCAAGAAAGCAATGTAACTAGGGTCGAGTTCGAGGGACCCAGTGTAGTGATATACGTAGCTAATCCAAAGTATGTGATGGATAATAGCGACTTCATAAAATCCCTTGCTAAGGAATTGAAGAAACACATAATAATACGGGGTGATCCCAAGATAAGAACGCCGAAACAGAACGTGGAGAAAATGATACGTAATATGATCACCGAGGTCGGTAATGAGGTGGACAGCATATACTTCGATGAGCAGGCTGGGGAAGTCTACATTTACCTAAAGAGACCAACTAGGGATAGGAAACTGGAGAAAACCATTTTGGCCGAAACGGGTTGGAAACCTTGGATAATTGCCACAGCGTTTGAAATGAGTAAGGGGTTGCCTCACGATGAGATAGATATAGTCAATCAATTGCAGATAAAGATGGCAAAGGAGCGCCAGGACTTCTTGAAGAGCCTTGGCTATAGAATACATAGGATGCCCATATATAGTTATGATAATGAATACGTCAGAATAACGTGCCTCGGCGCATGCCAAGAAGTCGGAAGAAGCGCTATATATATGGAAACTAAGGAAAGCAATATAATAATGGATATGGGCGCGAAGCCCACCACATCAACGCTAGACGAGGCGCCAGCGTTGGAATTAGTTGATATAGATAAATTGGATGCTGTGATAATATCCCACGCACACCTAGATCACGTGGGGTTCCTGCCTTACCTATTCAAGTATGGATATAAGGGGCCAGTCTATATGACCGAGCCAACTAAGTACTTAATGGAGGTTCTCCTCACAGACTATGTTGAGACGGCGGCCGAGAGAGGCAATGCACCATATACTATGCAGGATATAGTCACCGCACTTTACCATACAATCACCATAGATTATGATGAGGTGACCGATGTTGCGCCTGATATAAAGTTAACACTGTATGATGCTGGCCATGAAATAGGCAGCGCTATATCGCACCTACATGTGGGCAATGGCTTATATAATGTAATATATACCGGCGACTTTAAGTATGGTCCTTCCAGGCTGCTTAACCCAGCCCATAATAAATTCAAGAGAGCTGAACTACTCATAATGGAGAGCACATATGGCGGTAAGAATGATGTTCAACTTCCTCGCCAAGAGAGCGAGGCTCAATTAATCGATATATTGAACAACACAATAGAGAGAGGCGGAAAAGCATTGATCCCAGTATTCAGTACGGGACGGGCGCAAGAGGTCTTGCTTGTCCTTAATGAGGCAATAAGCAGCGGTAAATTACCTAAGGTACCCATATATGTGGATGGAATGGTGCTGGAAACGCTGAACATACATATGATGTTTCCCGACTACTTAAATAGAAATATTAGGGACTTAATATATGACGGCGTGAATCCATTCCTATCGGAATACGTGAAGCCTGTTGAGAGGGCACGCATGCCTGAGAAGAGACAAGAGCAAGTAATGGATATAGTGCAGGGATTACCATCTATAATACTCGCGCCGCACGGCATGCTAAATGGCGGTCCAGCACTTGATTACTTCGTTCACATGGTCGATGACCCCAAGAACTCGCTAATATTTGTGTCGTATCAAGGTGAGGGAACCCTTGGTCGGCGATTAAAGATGGGCGAGAAGAAGGTGCAAGTAAAGTACTATAATGATGAGTTAACCCTTGATGTAAAGATGCAAGTATTCGATGCACCGGGATTCTCTGGGCATAGCGATAGGAAGCAACTAATGAGGTATGTGGGTTCCATGGATCCAAAGCCCCAGAAGGCAATAATACTTCACGGTGAACCAAGCAAGATGCTTAACCTAATGCTAAGCTTGGAACTCACCTATAGGCTGGACTCGATAGTTCTTGGTCAACTGGAGAGCGTTCGAGTAGTATAGAGGAGCACTTTTGCTAAAAGAATAAAAACCCAACGGGGACTTAATAAGCCGCATGAGGTTTCACTTATTTCAAGCAAAGAGTAGGCTAGGCGATGTCAATTATAACTTGGATAGATTAGTAAGTTACATGAAGGCGAACTGCGGCAATGGGGACGTAGTGGTTACTCCTGAACTATATTTGCCTGGTTACATGTCTCGAGATCTCCATTTCAATATGGCGGAGCCAATGAATGGCAACATAGTTAAAACGCTCACAGCAGCTGCAGCCGAGACCGGGTGCACCATAATAACTGGAATGGGGGAGCGAGATGAGGTAACAGATGTGATATATAATGCTGCTATAGTGATCGGGCCAAATGGGTTAATAGCTAAATATCGTAAGAGGCACTTGCCGAGTTATGGCGTATTTGATGAGGCGCGTTACTTTGGGATCGGCGAGGAGGATGCCCCAGTATTTGATATCAATGGAGCTAGGCTTGGCCTAGCCATTTGTTATGATGCATTCTATCCGGAGATCTCTCGAAGCCTAATGCTGAGGGGCGCAAAGATACATGTGTACATAAGTGCTGCGCCTGATATGAGCAAAAATCATTTTGAGGCATTCATGAGGGCGAGGGCCATGGAGAACGTCGTTTATACCATATACGTAAACACGGTGGGTCAGTATGATGGCTTGGGTTTCTTTGGCGGAAGCCATGCGGTTGATCCGCTTGGTGAAGTCATAATTAAGGCCAAGTACTATGATGAGGATTACGTGACTGTGGATATTGATCCATCAATGGTAACAAGATATAGATCGATAAGGCCCATATTGAAGGATTATCAACGAAGTGATAGGGAGATGCTTAATAGAATTATAGAGGCTGAACATTGATGACTTGTGAAGATGAGGTAAGGCAACTTTTAAGTTATAGGGATGAATTATTGAAAGATATCGATCAATACAACGAATTGATAGCGAGCTATACCGATGATTTAATCACAATAGAGAACATGTTTAGGAAACTAATGAGCGAGGTGAATAAGTGTGGAGAATTGCAATGATGCGCTTAAGATAAAGCAAGAATTATTAAGACTTAATTCTAGAAAGGCAGCACTCCACGAAGAGGCGCTGGAATTATTTAGCGAAACGAGGGCTGCCTTATTAAGATTAGTGGCGTTGAATAGCCAATACGAGCTGGCATGTAAATCAAGCAATTCGCCGATCAGCGAGGAGTACAAGCAATTCATAGAGTCCATGATGAGGAAATACCTAATAAAAAAGGACTAATCCATCTTCCTGCACGAATATTTCGGCAAAACGAATTTAATACTTTATAAATCAATTTTCAAGATCTTTCAACTATATAAATTGAAAATGAAATCTATGCCCTAAAGGCAACCAATGATGCTCCTTGAGCCATTAAGCTTTATAATTAAAGACAATTCCAAGCCAATGGATTGTCCGTTATATTCAAGTGATGCTCTTCATTATTGATTGAGATTATATATTGAATTCACGCTTAAGTTTGATGCATAGAGTCATTGGGATAAAATTTAAGAGGGAACCCGCGTTACTCTATACGGAGTTAGCTGCCCACCCGATCCCGTGAGGTCCCGGTCGGGCCACGTTGCCCGGGGAAGGTTCAAATCCCGGCGGCCCCACCAGTCCCACTTATTTTGTTTATAGGTTTTTATTTTTGGGAAAAATATTAATAACGTCCGGAGCATTTGAGATCATATGGTTCTCTATGCCAAGGACATAATGAAGAGGTACACTAAACAGGTTGATGGGGGCTTAACGGCCCTCGAGGGGGCTAAAATAATGGCGGAGGATCACGTGGGTTTCCTAATAATTAGAGAAGATGGGAAGCCTGCTGGAATAGTGACAGAGTGGGATTATGTGAGTAAAATAGTGGCTAAGGGTATTGACCCCAGCAAAATATTATTGCGGGATATAATGACTAAGCCACTTACATATATTGACCCAAACACCCCCACAGATCAAGTTGCTACATTAATGGCACAGAAAGGAATAAGGAGGCTGCCCGTTATAGATAATGGCGAATTGGTGGGAGTCATAACATCCAGGGATATACTAAGGATATTCAGGGAGTATGTGGATAAGATAACTACATTAATAGCTAGTTTCTCGCCGTGAGCTACCCCGCCCTTACGTAAGGGGACTTCCGCCCCTAACCTCCCAAGAGGTTAAACTTCTTGCTAGTTTTCGGGAAAGAAATTTTTATAAATATATGTCAAATGAGAAATCCATGTCACTTCCTCCAATAATCAAGGAGGCAACTTATTTCGTTGATTATCGCCGCAACGATGCACAATCGGTGTCATTAATATGAATAGAGGCAATACTGTCTTGATTATTACTAGTTTAGGCTCTTTCTTATCGGTCCTAAATTCAACATCGCTCCTTATAGCGCTTCCATCAATGATGATTGATTTAAAGATGAGCTTTTTCTTGGTTATATGGATATTAACTGCATACTCAATAGCCCTAGCAGTTCTCTCCCCAGTATTGGGTAAGTACTCTGATATAAAGGGAAGAAAAAGCATATACAGCATTGGTTATTTGATTTTCTTCGTTGGTTCCTTATTGGCTGGAATAAGCCCTAATTCATTATTAATATTAGTGGCTAGAATACTTCAAGGAATTGGCGCTGCCTGTCTTTTCTCGAATAGTTTAGCTATAATAACCGATAATTTCAAGGGGATTGAACTTCAACGAGCAATGGGAATAAACGCCGCTGTGGTGGGCCTAGGTACAGCAATCGGGCCAATATTGGGGGGAGTATTAACCCAATTAACCTGGAGGCTTGTTTTCCTGTTTAATGCGCCGATAGCGATACTGGGTTACTTTATATCGGTGAGGAGCTTACCCAATGATTCAATTAATGGACGCAGCATAAAATTGGATTGGGCTGGCTCAATCATTTTCTCCACATTAATGGTCATTCTCATAGCTTATCTAACCCTTGGGCCAATAGTTGGATGGGCTGGAAAGAATGTGCCTATGCCTATTTCTGTCGTAATCTTATTGATTGGGCTGGTATTAATAGAGAGGAGAGTCGCGGAACCAATGATTAATCCCAGTATCTTCAGCAATAGGAAGTTCTCGCTGGCAATAACATCAACGTTATTAAACTCCATAATTAGATACTCATTAATTCTTTTATTGGTACTTTATCTACAGGGCCCCGCCGGCTATACTCCTCTAGAGGCTGGTCTACTAATGACTCCCTATGCCGCAGCCATGGGTCTCTCAAGCTTTTACTCGCCTAAGCTAATCAAATATGTTAATAGCGATGCTATTCAATCGATTGGATCAACGTTAATAGGCGTAGCAGCCTTTATCCTTGCCATGTCCCCCCTCCCACTTACCTTAATGATTATCGCAATGATAATGGGAGGGACGGGGATGGGGCTATTCTATACGCCTAATAATACTTCAATAATGCTCTCCGTGGAGCCCATGCAAAGAGGCATTGCGGCTGGGCTGAGAACCCTCATGTTGAACCTAGGATCAGCCGTGGGGACAGCGATAGTATTTGCTGTGCTGGCCACCGTGGAGCCAATGCAGCTGATAGGTAATGTATTCCTCGGCTTAACTACGTCATTGGGGTATCGCGATAAATTATTATTTGAGAGAGGAATAGACATATCATACATGATGGTGGGCATTGTTTCTATTTCAACGATAGCCTTGCTGATCCTCCATAGAAAACAAGAGATAAGAAACCTTTCCAAAGGATGCAATGAGTGATTATTTCAATTCCTATAATACCAATTATTAGGCATTAATCGAATCCAAAGAGCTATCTCAATTCACTGCTTAAGTCATTGAGTGCCAAATCAATGTTAATAATGCCAGAAGGGGTATTTCCATAATTTCAGACCATGTGAGTC
This sequence comes from Thermocladium sp., assembly GCA_049965935.1. GTDB lineage: Archaea > Thermoproteota > Thermoprotei > Thermoproteales > Thermocladiaceae > Thermocladium. The sequence continues at coordinate 21,327 of JBMFVP010000017.1, read as the reverse complement.
TCCTCATTGATCAGGTTGTTGATCCCTCATCACGCAACGTTTATTAAATTAGGTCTTTAAAAGAATGCGTGTGCGGCATAATAGGTGTTTGCTCCTTTAATGGCCTTGGAGAGCCACTTGGTAGATTATTGAAAAAAAGTTTAACGAGACTGGAGTACAGAGGTTATGATTCTGTGGGCGTTGCTGTTGTTAGCGGCAAAACATTGATTATAAGGAAAGGACGGGGGAAAATAGGGGAGGTAGATTCAAGAATTAAATTTAGCGAGCTAGATGGATTAATTGGAATAGGCCATACCCGTTGGGCCACACATGGAAAACCCAGCGACGAGAATGCGCATCCACATGTCGATTGCGAGGGACGAGTGGCGGTTGTGCATAACGGGATTATTTCGAATTATCATGAACTTAAGGCAGAACTAGAGCGACGAGGCCATGTATTTAGAAGCGAGACGGATACTGAGGTAATTGCCCACTTAATAGAGGAGAACTTAAGAAGCGGAATAAATGCATTCGAGGCATTCAAGAATGCTGTTGCCAGCTTAAAGGGAGCATATGCATTGGTTGCCATAATAAGGGATGAACCAGATAAATTATTCTTCGTGAGAAATATATCTCCTCTGGTTATAGGGCTTGGCTCTGGAGCCAACTTCATTGCCAGCGATATACCTGCATTCCTTGAATACACTAATACTGTGGTAATAGTAAATGATGGGGAATATGGATTCGTGACTCCAATCGCTGTACATGTTGAGAGAGATGGAGTCCCCATTAATATTGAGGAGAGAATTCGCCACGTGACTTGGAGCCCCGAAATGGCAAGTAAGGAGGGATATCCGCACTTCATGTTAAAGGAGATACATGAACAGCCAATAGCGCTTAGAAACACATTGGCTGGGATAGAGAAGGAAGTCATGAGTAAGATAGGTAAGGAATTAGCTGATTCACGCCGCATATTTATAACCGCCAGTGGCACTTCCTTACATGCAGGTTTAGTGGGTGACTACCTACTTACCACAATCGCCGGTATGGATGTCCATTCATTCACATCATCCGAGTACCGCAAGTATGCTAAACTTGCTGGCGAGGGCGATACTGCAATAGTTATATCTCAATCTGGAGAAACCATAGATGCGCTTCTAGCCCTTCGTGCGTTAAAGGAGGCTGGGGTCAAGATAATAGCTATCTCCAATGTAATGGATAGTGCAATACCTAGGGAGAGCCATGCGGCCATATATACTAGAACAGGACCAGAGATAGGGGTTGCTGCCACTAAGACGTTTACTTCTCAATTAATGGTGTTAACCATGCTGGCAATGAACACGGCGGCGGCGCGGGGCTTAATTCAATTAAGCGAGCTAGATGATGCAATTAATCAATTAGAGCAAGTACCTGATTTGGCTCAATTAACCCTAACCAATTATGAGGCACGAATAAAGCGATTAGCCATTGATGTATCTAAGGCAAGCAGCATGTACTACTTAGGAAGAGGACTTGGGCTGCCTATCTCCATGGAGGGGGCACTCAAGATGAAGGAAGTAGCCTATATACATGCAGAGGCCTATCCTGCGGGCGAGAGCAAGCATGGCCCTATAGCATTGGTTGAGAAGTCGTTTCCAGTGATCTTCACAATATTCAATGATGAGTATAATGAAGCTATGGAGAGTAATATAATGGAGATGAGAGCAAGAGATGCATATACCATAGGAATCGTTCCGAAATCATTAAGCAATAGAATGGAAAAATTGCTCGATGTGACCATCCCGATAAGCATAGAGAAACCTGTGGCCGCAACCATGGTTTACGCAATCCCAATGCAACTCCTTGCTTATTATACCGCTGTGTCCAAGGGACTTGATCCAGATAAGCCCAGGAACTTGGCTAAGACGGTGACGGTGGAGTAAAATGCAGAGAAGCATATGGGCTGTAATACTAGGAGGAGGCCGCGGCGTTGATATGCATCCATTAATGGGCAACGGTGAATCCAAGTACTTGATCAATATATTGGGCAAGCCATTGATAAGGTACCCCATTGATGCCATAAGAAACCTAGGAATCCGGCGAATAACAATAGCCTCCAATCAGCAAATCATAGATGAGGCCGAGATAGATTATGTTAAGTATGGAGACGATGAGACGGATGCTTTACGAGAGGTAGCTCAATACTCTTTGAAGGGTACTACGCTGATAATAGCTTATGGGGATGTAGTGATGCCCATGGACGCCTATAGATTACTGTTAGATACTCATATTGGGAACGGTAATTCATTAACTGCGCTCGTGGTGCCAATAGAGGATGCGGCTGGATATATTAAGATAAACCTAACCGAGGGGCAGGGAATAGGTACCGCTATTAGAAGCAGGGAACATCAACCCGGCTACGTGCTTGCTGGAGCCCTAGCAATAGAGGGCGAGCACTTAGCCCAGATATTAAGCAGCGACTTCATAGATTTACTAAGCAAGTCAGGAGGAGGGGCGGCATTATGGAGCGGTTGGTGGATTGATGTGAAGCATCCCTGGGATCTCTTAGCTGTGATTAGAAATGAGCTTAGCTCGTTAAGCCAAAGTAGAATTAGCGCTAGAGCCTCCATTTCAAGTAAAGCATCGATAGAGGGAGTAGTCATAATAGATGATGAGGCCGAGATAGATCATAATGCCACAATAAGGGGACCCGCATATATTGGTAGAAAGGCATATATTGGGACAAACACATTAGTACGTAACTATGCATCGATTGAGGAAGGCAGCATAATCGGAGCTGGCGTGGAGATAACCGAATCATTGATACAGCCATATGCGACAATTGGAAGAGGATCCTTCATTGGATCATCAATAATTGGGGAACGCAGCGTAGTGGAGCCGGGGGTGGTGACGCTAACAATGCATCATGAAGAGGTGAGTAATATTGGGAGAAGAAAGTTAGGCATGATAATTGGGAACAATGTACGTATAGGAGCTAATTCAGTAATATCGCCTGGATCCATACTGGAACCAAACAGTATAATTCCGCCGCTCTCACGGGTATAATCAAGGTTTTTTGCCTATTATTATAAAACCCGTATGCCCCAGCATCCACATTTGAGGCCTAACCTCTCGGGGAACTGTCTTCCAGGGCCTCAATATGGATTCGAATAATTGAATTCTTATTAATCCCAACTCCACCATTTTATTAATGGTTTTCTCGACCTGTCCTATCGTGGGAACATATGCGGCTACATTGGAGCCATGCTTTAATGAGTTTACCACTACATCCAATAAAGACCATGGCTCAGCCACATCTAGTATTGCAGCATCATAAAGCTCACTTAATTTAGCGTCAGCTAAGTCTTGATTCCGTACCTCCACGTATTGATGCACACCCATTTCCCTTAATGTTTTCTCGGCTATCCGTATATAATTCGCATTTCGTTCATAAGTGACTACTTTGCCGGTCGGCATCACATGCATAGCAAGCATGCTGGTCAGATAAGCGCTCCCCATGCCGGCTTCCAATACCTTGGACCCGGGAATTATATTGCAGTATGTTATTATTATGGCGGCATCCTTAGGGTATATGGGTTGGGTTGCTCGGCGCTGTTTCATTAATATGTCAACTATATCTGGCCGACTTAAGGTGAATACGTAGCCCAAGTTAGTCGAGACCTTATCACCATAATGCGCCCCAACTATTTGATCACCCCTAATGCGTCCCCTTATTGTATTGAATATAGAGTCTCGGCGCGCCTTAACCACATAATTAATTGTATCACTAAAGAATAGAAGAACATAGTTTCCCTCCATTATAATATCGCTCTGTTCCTCGCCCATTAATGCCTCTCCTCCCGCATTGCCAATTTATCTATTAACTTTACTATTAATCGATGAATCCCAAAATGTCAAGCCTCTGATGAAGTTAGCCCTTCGGATGGAGCCAATAAATTTAGGGGGGAGCTTTTCTTGTTCTATTTATCCTTGATAAGACATCGCCCACCAATGAGTCAATGGCTATCCTCACTTGTGCTGTGGTATCTCTCTCCCTTAATGTGACTGTGTTATCCTTGGGTGTTTGATCATCTATGGTTATTGCAAATGGAACCCCCTCTTCATCGTATTTAACGTATCTTGAGCCTATCGTGTCGCCATCATCGTAGACTGCCTCTATTCCATTGGATACAAGCATGGACCAGATCCTTTTACCTATGGCTGGATATGGATCCTTCTTAATTAATGGAAGCACAGCTACCTTTATTGGGGCTATATCGGGGGGCAACTTAAGCAGAGGCTTACCGTTCCTCTCAGTATAGGCATTCTCTAATGTTACATATAATAACCTATCTATTCCAAATGATGGCTCTATCACGTGAGGTATGAATCTCTCCCTGAATATCTTCCTCTCCTGCTCGCTTATATATACCAATTCCCTAGTTATTTCGAATTCCCCGAAAATGGATTTACCAATAGTCTCTATGTCATTTAATACTTTTTCTGCATTATCATGTATATACTTAATTATTCTTCCCGCATCATTCCCGAATCTCTCCTTTATCTTGACCGGGTTAGGGGATAATTTCACAATCTTCTCAATGCGCGGCGTCTCTAGATCTCTATATGCGCCTAGATCTTGGCCACTATACTTAGCGTGCCGAGATAAATCATAATCAGTCCTATAAGCGTGGCCGCTGACCTCTAACCAACCGAATCTATCAGTTAAAACTACTTGATCAAAAACGGCCTTAGCGTAATGAGCGCGCTCCTCCGGTAATTTAGCAATGAATAATTGCTTATCGAGAGGAATCCCTAACTCATTTAGAAATATTGTGGCTAATCCCATATAGAATCCCATCCATTCATTAACTATGTATCCCCTCTCAACAGCCTCCTTTATGCTCACCTCACGAGGAGAGTCGAGACCATTCGCTACATCGGTCTCCGGCAATATGCGTATCTTGACGTCCCGCACATCATCCAAGTAAGGGCAAGATGATGATTGCGGATCAAAGAATAACTCTATCTCCATTTGAGAGAACTCCCGTAATCTAACTAGTCCCTGCCGTGGAGATATCTCATTTCTCCCGACTTTACCCATTTGAGCTACCGCTAATGGTAGTCGTCTATTTGATAATTCATAGAGCTTAGCGAAATCAATAAACATTCCCTGCGCCGTTTCAGGCCTAATGAAACCTAAATTATTGCTATAGGGGCCAATAACCGTTTGAAACAATAAATTAAAGCGTTGAACATTACCTAAATCACCACCGCAATTGGGGCACCTTATCCCATATCGTGAAATTAATTCATCGAGATGCTGCTCATCAAGTCCTTCGGTCTTTATCTTTATTCCCTTCTTACGTAACTCGTCCTCCACTAAATGATCAGCCCTATACTTACGTCCACATTTATTGCAAGTAACTAGAAAATCCGTGAAATTCTCTAAATGTCCACTTGCCTCAAAGACTATTTTAGGCATGATTATTGGAGTCTCTACCTCTATTGTGAAATCCATATAAGGCACAATGAATGTCTTGTACCATTTATTCATTATATTTCTCTTTAAACCAACTCCAAGAGGGCCATAATCATAGAACCCACCGGCCTCAACCATACCCTTATATGCATCGAAGCTCTGCCAATAAAATCCCCTCCTTGCTAATAAGTCGTTTAGCTTATCCGACATTCATGAACCGTCAATAATATGGGTTAATAATTTTTCCGAACCATATGACCAAAAAACGATGAATCTCCTCTGATACAAATTAAAGGCAGCTACTTAAATGGAACGCAGATCATTATTTAATTTTATGAATTTAGGAATCTCCATGAAAGCACTATGCCAAGTGCTGAGAATATTGCTGCAAACGCTATTAGGAACGCGAAATCAAACCATATGCTAGTCATGCCCGTTGCGCCCAGCAATAATTGCCTGGATATATCGTTAGCATAACTTATGGGGTTAATCTCAACTATTGGCTTCAGCCAGGATGGCATTAACTTAACTGGATAGAATGAATTACTGGCGAACAATAGCGGCAAATTAAGTAGGTTCATTATGGCCATTTGGGATTCCCAACTCGTTGATCTTAAAGCGAGCATTATGAATAATGACGATAAACCAAGCGACATTAGGAATAGCGCGGCATATGTTCCAGCTATATCCAGCGCCGATAAGCCCGGCTTGAACTGCATGCCGAGCAGTACGGCTATTACGAGGACTATTGTGGCTTGAACCAGGGATCTTATTACTGCAGATAGTACCTTACCCATTATTATGGATCCACGAGATACAGGAGTTGTCAATAATTTATTGAGGAATCCAAGTCTCCTATCCCATACAATCATCATACCGCTATTCATTGACGTGAATAATACTATGAAGGATAACATGCCCGCCGCCAAGAATGAGAAGTAATCCGATGTTCCAAATGTGTTCTTTATGAGCTCAGTCCCTATTTGATCAATCACTTGCTTCGGTATATTGAGCCCGGGAATGTTAAGCCCCGATGTAAACATGTTGCCTATATTCATTGCCTTACCGAATAGTCCTAACCAAAGCACTGGCTGAACTAATGATAAGAGCAGTATGAATGGTGCTTTATACCACTTCTTAAGCTCCCTATTGGTTAATGCCCATAATCCATGAAGTGGGCTAAGATCTTGCTTCTCCATTATGATCTCGCCTTTCTTATGGTTCTCATAGTTGAAAAAGCTTCCTCCCAATTTGATTGTTCTTCCCGGAGACTCTTGCCTGTGTACTTCATGTAGACCTCATCCATGGTTGGCTGCGTTATTGATATTTTCAATACCTTTATGCCATTCTTATTCAGGGACTCCAATATTTTTGGAGCCATGTATCCTCCATCCTTCACGCTCATCCATATGGTATCCCCAGCGACACGCATCTCACCAGTGCCATCCATGCTGGCTATTATTTCCTTTGCAAGATCAATGTCACCCACTATTTGCAGGGTAACTATGTCCCCTCCTAAACTCTCCTTCAATTCCTTAGGAGTGCCTATTCTAGCTATCTTGCCCCTATCTATTATAGCTATCCTATCACAATAGGCATCTGCCTCCTCTAGGTAATGAGTGGTCACTAGAATGGTCATATTATACTCGGTCTTTAACTTGGTTATGTAGGACCAGATAGCTGCTCTGGTCTGCACATCTAATCCTAATGTTGGTTCATCAAGGAAAAGTATGCGAGGCCTATTTATTAGCCCCATGGCTATCTCGAGCCGCCTCCTCATGCCTCCGGAGTAGTTTTCCACTTTTTTATTAGCAGCCGACGTTAATTCAACCATATCCAACAATTCCTTCGCTCGTTCCTTGGCGACGTTCTTTGGAATGCCATACAATGATGCCGCTAGCATTAGGTTTTCCCATCCCGTTAAGTCTTCATCGGCCGTGTACTCCTGTAAAACAACTCCTATTGATTGTCTAACTTTCGACGCTTGCTTCACTATGTCATAGCCATTAACCAAGGCCGTACCCTCTGTGGGCTTAACTAGCGTGGTCAGCATACCTATTGTAGTGCTTTTGCCAGCTCCATTGGGACCGAGCAGACCGAATATTTCCCCAATCGATACCTCGAAATTTATGTGATCAACTGCAACTAGAGTTCCGTACCTTTTCGTTAAATTAATGGCCTTTATTGCGCTCATTCTATCAGCCTCTCTAGCCTAGCCCTTATCTCCTCTATTCTATTCTTATACTGCATTATCTTATCCTTGCCCATATCCTCCATATAGGATATGTAGCTTTCCATCTCATTCAGTATATCATCCATAGTCCTCGGCTTAATGGGCCAAGAAAACAATTCACTATACTCTGATGCTTCTGCTATTCCCTTATCGGTTAATTTATATCTGCCGTCACTCAATTTAACTGCTAGACCCTCCTCCACGAGTGAGGATAATAATGGATAAATAGAGCCAGGGGAGGGGCGCCACCATCCCCAAGTTATCCTTTCTATTTCATCCATTATCTCCGCTCCATTCTTCGGAGACTCTTGAAGCATTTGAAGAACAAGTATTCTGAGACCTCCCTTTTTCCTTATACCGCCTCTAAATATGGTGGGCCACATATCGATACCGATATCAATATCCTATTTAAACCTTTCCACAAAGCCTAAACAAAGCTACTAAAACCTAAACACAATGCTCTATGATCTACTGCACACAATAAATGGATGCTCCTATAATAGAGGACCCTCTATAAAAGGGAAAGGTTATTCCTTAACTTCTGTTTAAAAGGAAACATGCTTATCCTCTATCTGTTGTTGGAGAGATCTTATCTCTCGCTTGGTTTCATCATTTTCTCGTTTAAATAACTATATATTTCATAACCGCTAAATATTCCGTCCTCCGTTATTAATAACGGTGTTGGTCCATCATCGACTGAGTTTATTCGCACCAGCTTCGCCCTAGGCATGAGTTTTCTAACCAGCTCTACCACATTATCATCCATATCATCATAGAGGAGTATTGCCATGGATCTATGGGGATTAAATCATTTATAACGCAATCGTGTAAAAAACGAAAATCATAGCTGGCAAAAGTTTTAATGCTGTAAGGGATCAGCCATGAGGTCTTGTCAATTAAAAATTTTTAAGTATGTCATTGAATGCCAGTCAAGGCCGAGGCAAATGAGTGGAGCAAAGGCAAATAATTCTATGGAAGCCAATGGAGATGGATTAATTGGAAAAATACGTACGTGGGTGATAGCAACTAGTCCATCAACATTAACTAGTGCGTTTGCCTCCGTCACATTGGGAGCATCTCTATCCTTTTACTTATATGCCAAAATAAACATACTATACTATGTTATAACCGTGGCTGGAATAGTCCTAGCGCAGGCTGGGGTTAACTTAGTTCATGATTACTCTGAGTATAAGACTGGCCTAGATGTGGCGCATATATCACGGGGATTACCTCATAGGATTCATCCAATAATAAATTTGGGACTAGACCCCAAGTCAGTGAAGCGGGCTGGGTATCTCCTTTTAGTAATTTCAGGTATAATGGGGATATACTTAGCAATTAACACCACATGGGTAATCCTCATAATAGCCTTAGCCGGATTCCTATTTGGAGTCCTCTACAGCGAGGGATTAAGGCTCCATTATAAAGGTATAGGCGAGGCCGTGGCTTTACTATCTATGGGGCCCCTAGTCTCTCTAGGCTCATTCATGGTCCAAGCAACGATATTCAGCTGGGCACCTCTACTGGTTGGATTAATAAATGGGCTCTTTACATTCATAATATTGCTAGGCTCCGGCGCGATAGAAATAGATGCTAGTCGAGAATTCGGCAAGAAAACCATCGCGTTAATGTTAGGACTAAGGAGAACTGGATACTTAGCCGTAATCTCCACGATGCTAATATATATAATAATAATTATCTCAGCGATAATCGGTTACTTGCCCTACACATCATTACTCGCGTTACTAGTAATGCCATTCTCAATAAAATTAACAATACCGCTGCTGAGAAATAATGGGGCAGGAAATTGGAAGGAACTAAAGGGATTATGGGCTGGTCCATTTAATCATAGGATCATTATCCTAGCAATAATAATTGCATCCATAATAGTCTCGAGATTATTATCCATACCATAGCCAATATGGTTTCCCTAAGCGCAATGAGCTTCTAAACTACTAGGCCTTATTTCCAATTCTTGACTCATTAATTAATGGTACAGCTAATAACAGGGATACCGTTGTCACCACCACCCACCCAATCAAATAGCCATAATATGCAGATACGGCAGTGAAGAGGGGCTGCAACCATATTCCTATTATCATGTTCATGAAATTAACAAACGCCAAGGATAAGGCGCCTCCCCGAGTCGCCGTTATTGCATATGCAACAGAGAAAGCCATATCGTTAAAGAAGCCGGATAAGGCGCCCAGCAAGAACTCAATGATGGGATCACTGATCCACATGAAATATAACGGAAGAGATGATGCAATAGTGACTATTATAAGGAGCCGCAACTTATCGCTTGCCCTGTTAAAGAATGCATTAGTCATAAAGCCCCCTAATATTGACGCCACAATTAGTCCTTCAGCTATTAAACCGGCATGAAATGACCCATAACCAAATAAGCGAGCTACTTGGTATGGTAATAATTCGCTTACCACATAGTATGCACCCCATACACCGCTTATTCCTATTGCTATGCCCAGTGATCTCCTTATGTTTCCAATGGCGTAGGTTGGCCTACGCTCGAAGCCTCTTAACGCATATAGATCCACGAGCCCCATGATTATGGCCAATGCCCCCGCTACTATTGTGGCTATCCTCCACTCAAGTAGATCATCCATATATCCCCATAATAAGCCTACTAGACTACCAACGCCGTAAAATGCATTATAAAGTCCCATGACTATGCCTTCCTTGCCCTTATTTAATTCAACTAATGCATAGGCAGCCGATGAAAAGAACAATGCAGCACCTACCCCAGATATTGCTCGTAATGCCAATAATTGCCATAAGCTAGAGGATAAACCGGCAAGTGAAGTGAATGCGCCTAGTATTATCATTCCAATTATTAACGTTCTCTTGGCTCCAAGACGAGACGAGATATAAGCTGAAGGCACTTGAAGCAAAGCAGCACCTATAAAGAAGGAGAGGGGAACCCAACCAACTAAGTAGCTCGGTATATTAAATGTAGCCTGTATCTCCGCTATTGGCGGCGCTAAAACAAACCATTGAACAGCATATATCACGCGCGACGCCATTATCACCGATGTTCGTATATCCACTTATGAACCAAGAAAGGAACCTATTTTTAATTTTACGGAACCCATATCTGACCTCCTTCCCGCCTTAAATGGGCGAGGCTTATTCCCTCTTTTAACTTACTGGGGTTGAGGGAGCGAAAAGCCCCCTCCCCTGAGGATATAGTGAGCTTCCAGGGGGCAGGAAACCATCATTATGCGAGGATGCCCCACCCATAAGGATGAAAGCATCACTCACTTAACGAATAGCTTAAGAACATCTGTTCGAGTGACTATGCCTATGGGATTGCCTTTAACGTCTATAACTACTAGTCTGCCGATGTTTTTATCCATCATGAGAGTTATAGCATCGTAAACATCATCATCTTCCCTTATGAGGGGTACCTCAGGTCTCATATATTGCTCAACTACTGCATTTAAGTTGCCTTCCGCATATGCCCTAGCTACATCGGTACTTGTTATGAGACCCACCAATTTGCCATCTATATCTATAACTGGGAGCGCCCTTATTTTCTTCTCGGAGAAAATCCTTGCCGCCTTGTATAAAGGCTCAATCCTAGATATGACCAGCACATTCTTGCTGGATATTTCCTTAACCTTAACCTTAGGTATCGAGATGAATTTCCTTATGGATATCACTATTTCCCTCATCTGTTCATTCTTATCCACGACCTGGCCCTCAATTACTATTCGCGCATTTGTGGTTGGCCCTATCCTAACTAATGAACCAAGCTGAAGCTGTCTTAAGTTGCCCATGACCTTTATTATGGCCTTTGTTATGAATGGATTAAGCATATCCAGTAATTCAATGTTCGTGGCATACATGGTGACCCCGCCCTTATCGGTTGATAATGGTGCTATATCGCTTATGCCGGCCATCATTGATGGAGACCTAAGCAGCTCCATTGCTTTCTGGGAGGGCGTGAAGCCACCATATGGACCTGTCTTGCTATCTATGAAGCCCATAGCCCTTAGCGATATCATTATATTACGCACGGTTCCTTCATTCATTCCAAGGCGAACCGCTATCTCCTTGCTCTTTATTGGCCTCTTATAATTGCTGTGAAGCTCAACCAAGGATTCCAGTATCTTGATAAATGTTTGAGGCAGCGATTCCATGTATTCTAAATTATCTATAATTTAATAACGTTTACTCGCCGTTTCCAGGAAGGCTCCAAGGCTGCTCAATGAAGCAAGTAATGCCTCTATAATCCTTGCGACACTTACCGATGAGGGGATTATCCCCTCCAATTATTAATTCCGTGGGGTAACTCAATTGGGATTGATTAATCTCTAGCTCCAGATTCATTCTTTTCCCATTATTATCTATCTCCATTATTACTCGCGGACCTAGCTGTATCTTAATGATTGATGCAGGACCTATCTTTACTTCAGATTCAATAAGCCAAATCACTTTATTTCGTATCTGTATTACCGTTATCCTCATTGCTAAGCCTTTCGACGCTCACGCAGTAACTCCAACAGAGCCTCTGTAACTTGCTTATAATCCCCCACAACTCCGTAATCAACGTAGTTAAATATGGGAGCATTGGGATCGCTATTAACTGCAACTATTATCTTTGACTCATTTATTCCAAACACGTGCTGAATCGCCCCACTGACTCCCATGCCTATATATAGCCCTGGCCTAATTGTCCTTCCAGTTTGTCCTATTTGCCTACTAGTTGGCAGCCAACCAGCATCGGTCACCTTCTTGGTGCCGCCAATAGTTCCGCCCAATAACTTGGCTAACTCAGTGAGGAGCTTGACTCCCTCCACGCCATTAACGCCTTTCCCAGCCACCACCACTATATCGGATTTCTCCACAGGAGGCAAGCCGCTCTCATCCTCCTCAACTATTGGCTTGGATCCAAGGAAGCGGCCCCGGGGCTCCGGTAACTTGCTTAGCTTCTCCTGGATCACCTCGCCCTTCTTCGATTCATCGCGCGGCGGCGTAGGGAATACATTAGGCCTAACGCTAGCTAGTTGAGGCCTTCTAGTGGGTGTCCTTATGTGGGCTAGGATGCTGCCGCCATAGGTTGGCCTTACCTGATCCAAGTCGCGTGTTTTGGGATCTACATCTAGAGCAGTGCAGTCAGCGGTTATTCCGCTTCGTAACGTGTTGGCCACATATGGAGCTAGTTCCCTGCCTCTCTTAGTTGCTGCGAATAATATTATCTCCGGCTTATATTTATTGGCTAACTCCACCACTGATGCGGCATATAGGTGAGGCATGTATGTAGTCAATCTATCGTCCTCCACATAAATCACTTTATCTGCGCCATAATATATCGGCTCATTAATCATATTCTTCACGTCGCCGCCAACTATTATGGCCGTCACGTCTACTCCTATCTTGGCCGCCAACTCCCTGGCTTTCCCAATTAATTGAAGGCTTCCCTCGCTTATTTTGCCATTGATGTGCTCCACGTAGACCCAGATGCCCCTATATTCATCCTTATTAACTGGGTTCCATTCAGGGCAAACCATTACCTGATCACCCCCTCCTTAGATAGATTCTCGAGAAGCCACTTAGCAGCCTCCTTAGGATCACCCTTGAATATTTGCTTCTTACGTGGAAGAGGCTTTGCATCCTCTATCTTAGCCACTATCGTTGGGGATCCCTTTAATCCAACGCACTCCGGATTTAATCCTAGCTCCTTATTAGTCATTACCTTCACTAGACCATTCATCTTAGCCATTATTTTCCTATTTAAGCTGATATCCCTCGGTGGATTACTATTCCTGTATACGCTTAATATTATTGGCATGCTATACATGAATTCCTCCACTAGACCCTCATCCTCCAAGTACCTAGTTACCTTAACTGTATTATCCTTCAAGTTAGGCTCAGCATCGGTTGCATAATAAACAAAAGGCACCTCAAGCCATGATGCTACTTGAGCCGGCATGTGAGCGGTAGTGGAGTCCGTGGTTTCCTCACCCATTATTATCAAGTTAAAGTTAGGAAATAATTTAGCGATGGATTTGGCTATTGCATGAGACGTAGCCAATGTATCAGCTCCGGCGAATACCCTATCCGTTATTAGAATAGCCTCATCTGCGCCCATGCCTATCGTGGATTCCAAGAAATCTTTGCCATTGGGGGGAGCCATGGAAATCGTCACCACCTTTCCACCAAATCTATCCTTTATCTTGAGCGCCAACTCCAATGCATTTCTATCATATGGATTAATCATTAATGGAACGCCCTCCCTAACTAAATTATGGGTATTAGGATCGAGCCTAACCGCCGTTATATTCGGCACAGCTGCCTTAACTGGAACAACTATTGTTAATTCGCCCATGGCTTTACCACCATTGGATTGATTTTTAAGCATGACCCATCACCCAAACCTGAACTGCACCCCATAACCGCTCTTGGGGTAATTCCACTCAATTGCTCCGCTTGGGCACACGACCCTACAGGTGCCACACTCAACGCACCCCTCGTGAGAGAACAATACGGCTCCATCGCTGCCCGGAGTATAGCACCTGGCGGGGCAGAGATAGAGACATGGCTTTGCATCGCACTTGCGGCATTGATCTGGATCCTTTATTCTAATATGGGGTCTTTGATCGACATCCCACGCATTTGAATTAAGCCGCTCCTCTATGGGGATCTTCCTCTCCATGCTCATAGGTTGGTCACCATTCTAACCATATCCCTCATCATATCTAGCATGGTTACATTACCTTTAGTTTCCTTAAACGTACTAAATAGTTTCCTCGGGGTCCCATCAACATCGAAATACCGCTTCAAGAATGCATTGATGAATTTCGCATAGTCATTATATAGCCTCGGCTCATCCAGGGCCTTGTATGCATTGCGGAACACCCTTAATTCTTTCATTATGAAGCTCTCCTCCAATAATTTACCATACACCGAGAGAGAAGCCTCATCGAAGTTGCCGCCACCTTCGTGAACCTTAGTTATGGCCTCCGCAGCCACTCTACCGCTCTCGATCGCGAAATCAACGCCCCTTATTATTATGCCTCCATGAAGCAAGAAGCCGGCGGCATCGCCAATAACTAGGTAACCATTGCCATAAAGGCTAGGCGGCGATGCGTTAAGGCCCATTACTGGAGTTAAGTGGCCCGAGTACTCAAGTAATTGCCCATCCTTTATTAATCTATTTATAAATGGATGAAGCCTAAACTCCTCCACTAAATCATGTACTGGAGCATCGACCTTATCACCATGGCTTAAGTAAATTACCAGTCCTAGGGTTATTGCATCCTTATTGGTATAAATGAAGGCGCCTCCCGGCGCGTAATGCGTTGGGAAACCGGCGAGGGCCCAGGCGACCCCTTCATCCTCATCTAGGTTAAATCTCTCGTTTATGACCTTTCTACTTAGTTTAATGACTTCCTTAACTCCAACGCCAACCATTTGGGGCTCCAGTTTCGGAGCCAAACCGCTTCGCTCCAATACTAGTCTATTGATTCCCTCGGCCGAGACCACCACATCACCATATACTTCATCATTACCAGACCGAATACCTACTACCTTCCCCTCCTTTATCACGAGGGAATCCACGGGGGACTCTGTCACTATCATGGCCCCGGCTGCTTCTGCCTTCTTGCCCAGCCACTCAGTAAAGTCGGAAAGCGAGGCAGTGAAGGATTTATGCTCCACATTATTGGTTTCGAATTCAACAGTGGTTCCACTATCTTCTGTTAGAAAGGATATTCTCTCCTTTCTAACCCAGCGCTCCACGGGCGCCTCCTTTACATACTCTGGATATAATTTATCCAATACATGTGCATATATTCTACCACCATAAACATTCTTACTGCCAGGCTTGCGCCCACGCTCCACCACTAAAACCTTAAATCCTTTTTGAGCCAATTGCTGAGCAGTCGTGAGACCGGCTGGACCGGCCCCAACTATTATTGCGTCGAATTTTATAGACACGTGTCCTATGCCAACTAGAGCACTTATTAAATATTATCCTAAGTAACCATCTAGGAGATCATTAAATCACTGGAACGCGGTGTCATCTACGGTATGAAGATTCTGTTTCCCTGGAGATTAATTTAGCTATTCTAGAATATGCATGTTGCGTGTCCTTCGCATTCAAGGTATAGATCCGTATTTTTCCACCACCATCCACGCATTTAGTAAGCGTCACTATCATTAGCCGCCTCTTGCCTAACCTGGAGTACCCGATAGAGTATGTCTTGCAATCTCCATCATCGATCAACATAATTCTATCAAACTTATCTATGGAGAGACTTAGAGGGATCTCGGTCATATAAGATCACCTAAGTTAATCTAGCCGAGGGACTTTATTAAGTTTTTTCGCAATCCACTTTATCCCAACCCCTCCATAGAAAACATGCCTTTCACATTATTTCTCGTCCGGTGGATTGTATTTTACTGCAATGCCTAATTTAGCCTACCTTGCCATGAGCTAAGTTTATTGTCCCCTTAAGTATTTCTACAACGATATAATATTGAACTTAATCCATGGCGCTATTTCTTAATTACGTGATGTTTTATTATATTGATGTTCACTTTCTCTCCAACTTTGGGTCTTCTCTTGGAGAAGGCGACTAATCGATTTCCATTAATGCTTATCTCCACATAAAATCCATTCAAAGAATCTATTACAGTAACCACAGTTCCCTCAAGGACTCCTGTACCCAGCTCTATCCATTCGGGCCTTATGAATAATAAACCATCAATCCCTAAAACCTTGCCATCAACTACATTATTTCTATATCCTACGAAGCTTGCTACATCAACATCACTCGGTTCATTAAATAGCGTTTCCTTATCCCCAACATACCGTAATTGGCCCCCCATTATTACCCCTATCCTATCAGCCAAGGAATAGGCCTCCTCAAAATCATGCGTAACATGCATAATGGTTAATTCATATCGTCTGCGTACATCCTTCAATAGCTCCATAAATTCCATTCTACTATGAGGATCAAGCATGGATAACGGCTCATCCAATAAAAGTATCTTAGCTCCGGAAACCAAGGCACGTGCCAATGCGACTTTCTGCCGCTCACCTCCTGATAATGTTGCTGGACTTCGTGCTAGCAAGCCATCTATGCCTAATTGGCTGGCTATGGAGGAGACCACCTTATCGATATGATCCCTAGGGTAGCCTCGAGCTCTTAATCCAAATTCTATATTTCTCCTTACGCTCATTATTGAGAATAGGGCATAATCCTGCGGCACAAATGAGACTCCTCGTTTCTCGGGCGGTAACGTGGTGACATCCATGCCATTAATTATTATTCTGCCTTTCCGGGGCCTATGGGCACCCGCGACCAACCTTAGTAAGGTTGATTTCCCACTTCCAGTGGGACCCATTAATACGAAATATTCATTATTAACAGTTAAATTTATGGGACCTAATCTAAAGGATTGAACTTGGTATTCCAATTCAATTATGCGAAGCGACATGGCTTATCCCAATTATTGCCTTATATATCACGAATATGATGAAAATCACCAGAATGAGGGCGGCTGAGTACATGGCTGCATTGGTTAAACCTATGCCGACATATGATTCATAAATATAAACAGAAGCCGGCATTATGGTTGATTTACCCATGAATATATAATAAGCAACTATGAAAAGAGCGCCTGCCTCCGAGACTGATCTGGACCAGGAAAGCATGGCTCCATTTGCTATTGCTCTCCTTATATATGGAATTACCAAGTGAAGAAGAACATATGATTGAGACGCGCCTAGTGTACGAGCCGTTAGCTCTATGTCTGGATTTATCATTCTGATAGCTGTTTCAATTGTTCTAACCGTGTAAGTAGAGCTTAAGTAGGCCACCGCGGCAACTGCCCCCCACAAAGTATCAATAAAGCTCACGCCAAGCCGCGCTAGTATGGGGCCAAGACCATAACTAGACGCAAACGCCAATACTATCATTATGCCAACGACTATGTGAGGAATCATTATGGGAACATCAAGCAATGCATCAATAACATACTTTCCCCTGAAGTCATATCTAGCCATGAAGTAACCAAGGGGAATGCCGAAAATGACCGATATAACTGAGGCTATTGTGGCCATTATGATGGTAACCTCAATGGCTTCCAGAAATGATGGTGACCTAATCGCATGAAAGACGCTGAGCGACGCAACCTTAGTGAGCACTAGTATTGGAAATATATAGAAAAGCAGTAGAATAAAACCGAGGAAAATGGTTATTTTAAATGAAACATTCTCCATAATCATTTATCACTGCGGGAATATGGAGGCGAGGCCCGGCTCATCACTAAGCGGCACAGTGAATGGCTTTAACTGCGGAGGAACCGAGGCGTAACTGCCATATACTACGCCGGGCAATATCGGCGTTATTCCATTACTTTCAAGCACTTTCTGACCCTCTGGACTAAAGAGCAAGAGCATGAAGTTAATCGCTGCTTGCGGATTTGGGGCAGCGTATGGTATTGATGCGGTATAAACTACGGGATTGCATTGAAATGTCTTCGTGACTCCATTCTCGCTCCACGTAACATTAACTGAGTGATAGTAATTCACCATTGATAGATTACCCAGATTTATCTGAGATGGCAGCGTAATGTAAGCTATAGTGGGCACTGCCTCATGCGTTGGCAATGCATTGCTTAAGTAAGCGCTAAGAATGAAGTCTATTTTACCGCTCTCCATTAATGTAACTAAATCCACCTCAGTATTCTCCATATATATCTTGCTTGGATTAAGCTCCTGTCCCTTGTAATAATATAAGGTATCATAGACCAGCGAAGAGTTACCGAAGTAAGTGAGACCCGCCAATTTGGTTACACATATTGCTTGATAACCCGAGGGATCAGTGAAGGGATTAGATACACCGACCACCACCCCGGGCTGCATCAATATTTGGAATATTTGCTTCCAATATGGGCTACTACTGGAATTATCGGTCTGCAACCATAAATTATAGACCTCTTTCCCCACGGTAGTATTTAAGTTAACTAGCATAACCATTTGAGTGCTTCCAAAGGCTATCTCGTAATTAGTTAAGTTAACGGGGAACAATACCCTCGGTATGGTGGTTGTATCCGCCGATGCAACCAAGCTATAAATCTTGGTCGTATTCTCATCACTCATCACTTCACCGCTGCCCTTGAACAATGGAGTACCTGTTGTAATGCTTGGATATAGTTGCTCATAAATATTTAGTAAATCTCCAAAAGCGAACTTAAGCGTGCCGGCAGCTCCAACATTGAACGCGCTTGATGATTTAGTGATGGGAGGCGTAGATGTAGTGGTAACGCTTGTTGAAGGCTTCGGCGATATAACATAGCCTATGACCAAACCAATGACTAGACCAACTATTAGCAGCGCTATGCCTATAGTGAGAGCGTTTTTCGATGCCATGATAAAGTCAAGTTATGCGTTATTTTTTAACGATAACGCATAAGGCAAATGATGCTATTTATCATTTCGCCAGCAATAACTATTGGTCTCTTTTAGATAATGATGACCTAGAAAATCGGCTCTGGCTTATACTCACCCCACTCCTCACGAAGCACTTTGCTCACTTCACCGACAGTAGCCTTAGCCCTAATCGCGTTCAGTATTCCCGGGAAAACATTAGCTTCATTGTTACTAGCTAATCTACGGAGCTCCTCTAAGCTACGTCTCCACTTCTCGGCATCCCTATTCTCTCTAACTCTCTTGACTCGTTCTATGCTTCTCTTCCTGGATTCGGGATCAACCTTATGCAGCTCCATCCTTGTCCTCTCATCTTTTCTATACATGTTAACTCCGATTAATGGTAATTCCCCACTATCCACTTTCTTTTGATACTCATAAGCAGAGGCAGCTATCTCTCGCTGAGGGTACCCTAACTCAACTGCCCTTACAGCTCCCCCCAACTTATCTATCTGCTCAATTATTTTCCATGCCTTCTCCTCAATGTCATCAGTCAACCACTCAATATAATATGAGCCGCCCAAGGGATCAACCGTGTCGATTACGCCACTCTCGTATGCTATCACTTGCTGCACCCTAAGCGATAACTCCACCGACTTCTCCGTGGGCAGCGCCAATGCTTCATCAAATGAATTGACATGAAGGGATTGGCAACCACCTAATACTGCCGCTAATGCTTGTATAGTAGTCCTAATTATGTTAACCTCAGGCTGCTGGGCTGTAAGCGCTGCTCCTGAGGTCTGTACGTGAAACTTCATTCTCATTGACTCCGGATTTGCGGCATTGAATTTATCCTTCATTATTCTACTCCACATTCGCCTAACCGCCCTGAACTTAGCTATTTCTTCAAATAGATTAGTTGTGGCTGCGAAGAAGAACGATAATTTTGGAGCAAATTCATCTATGGGTACTTTACTTCTCTCATTAGTCCATTTAACGTATTCTATTGCATCCGCTAATGTGAACGCTATCTCTTGAACCGAGGTTGCGCCGGCCTCCCTAAAGTGATAGCCACTTATACTTATGGGATGCCACTTAGGCAAGTACTTAGCTGTATATGCTATTAAGTCTGTGGCATACCTCATTGAGTGAAGCGGGGGATATATGTATAAGTTACGGGCAATGAATTCCTTTAATATATCATTTTGAACAGTGCCATCCAAGATAGCCACATCGATGCTCCGCGACTCGGCGACCACAATATACATGGAGAGTAATTCCGCCGATGTAGCGTTTATTGTCATTGACGTACTTATCTTTCCTTGATCTATATCCCTGAACAAAATATCCATTGATTCAACCTCGGGGACGGAAACCCCCACCTTACCTACCTCTGGATAGGCTAATTGATCATCAGGATCCAAGCCTAATTGCGTGGGCAAATCAAAAGCAACGCTTAGTCCAGTCTGTCCCTGACTCAATAGAAACCTATACCTAGCATTAGTGTCCTCAGGACTCCCGAAACCGGAGTACTGCCTAAATGTCCATAATCTATGTCTATACATATTAGGGTAAATGCCCCTCGTATATGGATGCTGACCGGGAAATCCAAGCTCCATCAAGTAATCCCCACTCCAATCCAACGGCGTGTATAGATTCCTTATCTTAGTTCCATATAGCGTCTCGAATTTTCGCTGCTCCGGCATCTTATTCAGCAATGGAATCAAGAATCCTCTCTTCCACTCCTCATACTTAATCCTGAGCTTTTCATTGTTCATATTTCGTTATAGCCTTTAGGCAAATTAATGCTTTTCGTAGGATACTAAGAATTACGCTATTAGTTTGGCTTCTTAACTATTGCCCATCTACTGGTTAATGAGGACCCCTTCCTAATTACTTGAAACTTCGATAACAAGAGAGACCATTCCCCTGAATCCACAGACAGAGAGTCCAAAGCTGGCCGGGATACACTTATGTACGCAATCCCATCTTTTTTCATGACCCTAATGATCTCATTAATTGACCTTAAGTGATCCCTAATGCAACATAGCGTCTTATTGGAGAAAACCACGTCAATTGTCTCATCACTGATGAAGGATAAGTCATCGGCAGAGGCAATAATGGGAGTTACATTGGATAACGATAATTCCTTAATTCTCCCCAAAAGAATATCTATGGAATGCTCATCAGCATCAACTGCATCAACCCTGCCCTGAGGACCAACTTTCTTAGCTATTTTAACGGTGAAGAAGCCAG
>JBMFVP010000016.1:0-30598 GCA_049965935.1 Thermocladium sp. | reverse complement strand
CATGCAGAGAGGGATGCATGCAAGAGCACTGATACCCCATGGGGGCAACTCAGAGACGGAGACCCCAGAACCCCCAACCTCAGCGAGGAGAGTATGTCAGTAAGCCTTTCTCCATTAATTCATTAATATATTGGGGAATTGAGCTACTCCAAGTGAATAAGAGGGCTGGCTTCAATGGATGCAAGCCATATCTAGATAATAGAGAGGAATTATTTAGTAGGAAATCAATGAATTGATAAGCCAAGGATTCATTATTTGCGTTTCCCGGTATAGATACGTATAAGTAAATAGGACCTCCTCTGAAAATCTTTCCATCTATACTATAATTAAACATTGAATAGAAACTGCTCAACGATGGATCGCCTAGACTTAATTGAGGCGGTAATTGGATGTAGCCTAAACCATGCGATATGGCCGCCGATCTATATATGAAGAGGAATTGTATTTGGCCCGCCTCGAGGGGAGCCACTAACTCAGCCGCATTCGTGGCGCTTCTATTGCCTCTATTATCCATTAACCTATCCAAGAATAGCGAGGAATTTCCTGCATATAGATACCCAGCTATCTCAAGGGAAAGAAAGGCCCTGTACCCAGCCGGATCAGTAAGCGGATTAGATATCCCAACCAACACAGAGCCTGAGGTGAGGTTCATCAATGCATCACGAATCAATGCAGTATCATTGCTAAGAAACCCCATCCGCAGCTCTGATATTATCTTTGATGCCGCTGGGTTGGAGAGCGAGGCATTGGAATAGGCGATCACTAATTCATCGGAGGCAAACGCTATGGCCCATCCAGGCGAGTAATTACCCAAGTAATTGGGATAATACGCAGCCTCAGCTATTGAGAGGAATACCGTTGAGGGGACGGAGCCCATTGATATTTCCCGTGCTAATGCGAAGGAACCCTCTGCATAAATCTTGTAAGGAACCCCGAATCTTTGTTGAAATAATGAACCTAATTCATTGGCTTCGCCGGAGTAGGCGTCCGCAACATCTATGAAGAGAACATTGCGAGGAAATTCTGAAATGCTTCCCCTACCATTTTTGTGATTTAAGCTTATTACTAGAACCGATATAACAATGATTATAATTAGGATCCCAACTATTACAAATGGTTTCGTGTTCACCTGCGTAATTACCCGTTGCGTTTTTTTAAGCATTGAGAAGCACATTATTAATAAATGGGAAACGAGCATTCCCCACGTGATTAGGGCGGCAGCATTAATTGGAGTAGCATTAATTCTTTTTCCAGTGATTGTAATACTGATCTATGGCTTACCATTGCTAGTAAATGGAACGGGAACTAATGATTTACTTAATTCAATTGAATTAACCATTTTTTCCTCACTTACAGCAGCCGCGTTGGATGTAATAATATTGACCCCCGCCGCCTACATCTTCTCGCGTCGTGGCTCAACCCTAATCGATTCATTGGCTGATTTACCGGCCTCTGTTCCACATCCCGTGATCGGAATAGCAATAGTGCTTGCTGTATCTCCGCTCTCGCCTCTCGGCGAGGCATTTAGGTTGCTTGGCATTAACATACTGGATACATTTACCGGTCTCTCCATTGCCCTAGTCGCCGTGTCCGCTCCCATATATTATAGATCAGCCAAGAATTACTTCGAGTCAATGCCAAGAGCTAGGGAAGAGTATGTTTACACGCTTGGCTTAAGCGAGGACTCTGCCTTCGTCAAGGTAGTAATGCCTCAAGCAGCGAGGGGGATCCTCAGCTCAGCGCTGGTCGCCATGTCAAGGGCTATGAGTGAGTTCGGCTCCATTGCAATAATTGCGTATTATGTATTAACTGGCCCCATCAGGGGAATGCCGGCCCCCATATTAATATATAATACTTATTCCTATGCTGGCGTGTCGCCAGCCGTTGCTCAATCCGCTGCGCTAGTACTGGTTGGGTTACTGCTGGAGTTATTGATTAGGGCTGTGTCTGTGAGGCAGCGATTATGGTGATGAAGGCTAGATTAAGCAAGACCTATCCAGGCTTTAAATTACTAGCTGAATTATATATTAATGGGCCTACCATGCTGGTTGGTAGGAATGGAAGCGGAAAAACCACTCTTCTTAGACTAATTGCAGGTCTAGAGCGACTTGATCAAGGATTTATTGAAGTTAATGGAAGAAACGTGACTAATTTACCGCCTTGGCAACGGAGAATAGCCTATGTATCGCCCGAGACCTATATACCGCACATGAAGGTCAAGGACCACCTAAGGCTGGCTCAACGCATGAAGTTGGATCACTTTATGGACTTATTAAGAGAATACTCTATACCATTTGAGGAAAAGGTTGGAAAACTCAGCATGGGCCAAAGGGAGGTAGTTGCCATACTAACAGCTATAGCCGCAGACCCAGCAGCGCTACTACTTGATGAAGCTGCTTCAAATATTTCTAGAAGACGGGAATTACTGGGAAGAATAATGGAAATAATAAAACCGAGAAGCATGGATATGATATACGTGTCGCAGGCAAAGGAGGACTCAGAATTATTTGACTCATCACTTTATATAGAGAATGGTCGACTAATCCCCTCCCCGCTATAAAGGGGCTAGACACGCCGTTCATTTCATCATTAGATTCATTCAAAAGAGAGGCAATTCGAGATTTCAATGCATTACTTCCTTTTATTGCTTGAATTGCGTGTCCACTTAGTGGTAACGCAAATGATAAAATAAACACGATTACCGTGTCTCATTCATAGATCCATGTTATTGGGCGAATTAATGCTTATATAGTTGAACTGATTGGGTCTGTCATGAAGTATAGATTAATGGATGTGCTTGCATGCCCTTATGATAAGACGTTCCCCTTAAGGCTAGTGGTGTTGAGCGAGAATGTGAAGGATCGGGAATATACAGGCAAGGTACCGTTCTGTGAGCTATATTGCGCATATAAGGGAATGAATATTAAGGATATGGAGGATCCAAGCAAAGCACCGTGCGCTGAGTGTTATAAGCATGAAATAGGGGAGGGTATACTATACTGTGAGAAGTGCCATAGATGGTACCCAATAAAGGAGGATATACCGATATTGCTACCCGATGAGTTAAGGAACATTAATGAGGATAAAGAGTTTCTAAGCAAGATTAAGGATAAGTTGTCAAAAATCGATCCCAAGCTAGCCGAGGACATAATTAACAATGGCAATCCAATAAACTTGAAACAAGGCTGAACAAAAAATGGGCAAGGTATAAATCATCCATGAAATATGCATTGCATAATTTACCCTTCAGGATTTACCCTTCAAGGATCACTCTATAAGACAGTAACTAACAGTTATCTAGCTCTAAGTAGTAAATTAGTTGCCTAAGTAATCCGAGATATCGCCGCTGGGCTCCTCATCTCTTGGGACTCGCGTTATTTTACCTGTCTCTAATAGTTTCTTTGCTTGTTCCACCAATGAGCGGGCGAGGGTGGATCCTATGCCTCTCACCTCCTGCAGCCTAGCTGGCGAAGCAGCGGCTATATCCTCTATTGATCGAAAGCCGGCCTTATATAATTCCCTCGCCCTCGCGCGGCCTATTCCCTCTAGGTTTAGCGCTAACTCAAGCGCATCAGCCTTTATTCCATACTTCACTCTATACCTGAGAATATCTATCTTGCTGGTTAATTCCCTCAGCTTAAGTACCTTGCTTAGCTCAACCATGGCGCTCAGCAACCAATCTAATTGATCTATATACATTCGTAAATCACCTGGCTGCGCATCGTATAGTTTAAGGAGGGAATCCTCATCCACCTCATTTATCCAGTCCATGATCATTAGCGCCGTCTTTAATTCCTCCATTAATGGATGAAGCTCCTCCTCATCATAATCAGGTATAGTGGGGGGCAT
Organism: Thermocladium sp.; assembly: GCA_049965935.1. GTDB lineage: Archaea > Thermoproteota > Thermoprotei > Thermoproteales > Thermocladiaceae > Thermocladium. Next base: position 26,749 of record JBMFVP010000016.1, on the reverse strand, counting down.
TAAAGGCAACTTTGACCAGCGACTCATTAATTCATTAGCCCACTTATCCTCCTCGCTCTTCCTGACCCGAAGCTTAGGTATTTTCCTGGATTTAACTGCTAGAAATAGTATTCCTAAATGGGTGGCTTTTCTACTTAATTGATTTAATCCTCTAACATAATCATTGGCGGTATATGGATCTATATAGGTCCTATTAACCGCAAGCCCCAATTGGGTGGCCGAGAATTCGCCATTTCTTTCCTCTATGAAGCCCGACTCAACGAGGAACTTAAGCATATCATTAACTCGCCTCATCAGTACATTGCGCTGAATCACGTTACTACTTATCTTATATTGTGCATACGCCAGGGTATTTGATAAGAACTGGGAGATTCCAGCCATATCATCAGCATAATCACTTGCTATTATTGATAGTAAATTAAAGGCCATGTTCTCCTCCACAAAAAAGCGGGAAACCACGTGTTCAGGTTCCGCATTTATATATAGATCAAGCAAGCGATGAGCCTCCCTCTCTGTCGATGCGATTAAGATGGCTTCACCATATGGATCTAGGCCAGGCCTACCTGCCCTTCCCGCCATCTGCTTATACTCCATTACAGGTATATCGAGCATGCCTTCTCCCACCTCATATCTCCTATAGTCACTTATTATTACTCGCCTTGCAGGTAAATTAACGCCGGCAGCTAATGTGGTGGTGGAGGCAAGAACCTTAATCGATCTAGCCCTAAACGCCTCCTCTATTAATCGCCTAACCTCTAGCTCTAGCCCCGCATGATGAAATGAAACTCCGCACCGTATTAATTGGGCAAGCTCATCGCCCAATAGCTTAGAGCTGGATGCATTCCTGACATCCTCGGCAACACGCGATACTGCATCAACATCTATCAGCTTGCTTGGAGCGCCGCATATCAGCCTTGATAATTGCTTTGCTATCTTGACGGCGCCGGATCTGGATGGAGAGAATACGATAACTTGACCACCAGCCTGCAGAGAATCAAGTACAAGTGACGTAACTGGATCCCCAATATCATGTATCTTGGATTTAGAGCCATCGCTGAACATTATAATTGGTCTCAGATAAACTCCCTCCTTAAGCGGTATTGGTCTCCAATTGGTCTTAATCAACTTTGCCCCTAACCAAGCTGCAAGTTCCTCTGCATTCCCTATTGTTGCGCTCAATCCTATTATCTGCGGCGACAAGCCAAGCATCCGTATCTTAGATATTATCGACTCTATTATTGGACCCCTCTCGGAGTCTCCCACGTAATGCAATTCATCTATTATCAATTGACCTACATCGCCCAGCCACGAGGGTTTATGCCTTAGAATACTGTCTAATTTCTCGTAAGTAGTTATTATTATATCAAATGACTCAAGCCATTTATCGTCGCTATCGTACTCCCCCGTGGATGCTGTTATCCTCACCCCAAGCTCCTCATATACTTTGAAATCCATGAGCTTCTCATACGCCAATGCTTTAAGGGGAACGGTAACTATCGTTTTCTTATCATTCATTAATACATTGCTGACCGCGGCTATTTCGGCGAGAAGCGTCTTACCGCTGGCCGTTGAAGTAACCATAATTATGTTCTCGCCATTAAATATACCGCTCCTAACGGCCTCCTCTTGAGGCGGGTATAGTGACTTAACGTTACGCTTCTCCGCTATAAATGACTTAAGCACATCCGGCAGCGATAGGTCAAGTATCAGCATCCACTCATCAATTAGAATAAGGGTTTAATACTCTATCGGGAACAAGCAATTACCCAGGCAAGGATTTAATCATAATGCCGCTGGATAATTTATTAATTGCTTAACGTATTCCATTATCACGTCCAATATATTTGGTGGATCTATTCTGGTCGTATCTATCACTAGGTCGAATATAGAGAGATCGTGCACATCGAAGCCATAGATCTCCTTGTATCGTTTTCTATTGGATTCCTCCCTGCTTCTTATCTCCATTAATGCATCGCTAATGGATCTTCCATCCCTGGAGGCCAACCTATTGGCTCTTACCTCTTCACTGGCCTTTAGATATATCTTAACATCGGCGATGCCTTGAAGAATCCATGCAACCAAATGCCCCTCTATCACTATATTCCCTTTCTTAGCCTCCTCCAACGTATATGAATCCACCGCCTTATCAATAGAATGATCAGACTCAGCCAACTTATGCAACTCAATTAATGATATACCACGCTCCCGCGCAGCTCGTCTAAATAACTCACCTATTGATACAGTTCTGTAACCAAGACGCCAAGCAAGTAGTTTAGCTATTGTAGTTTTTCCACTGGCAGCTTCCCCACTTATCGCTATTACGCCCATGCCGAGATCACTGAGAAACCAATATGCTAAGCTTTATAGCTGTGGATAAGCAATTACCGCAAATATAGCCGCCAAATGGTCTACTTGATTTCTTAATCGGTTTTCCACACACAGCGCACCTAGTAGTTTTATTCCTAGCCTTAACAATATCCCTCTTTACATCGCCACTGGGGGCCTTTCTAATGCTAATTACTTTCTTCGCCATAGAAAAGCAATGCCATTCACTCTTTAAAAGATTATGCCACTTAATTACAGACCGCTCCTCATTATGAGGGGCGAGACTTCTTAATTCTTTTATGAACTATCCTGCCGCGAGTTTCCTTGCCTCGTGGCGGTTTCCTGTATTCTTGGGCTCAATCCCAATAGAGGGGTTACGGCGGAGCCAGCCATAAGGACTTAATAATGGCCAAGGCCAAATTAACTACATGCATCCCTACAAAGACATTTCTACGAGATCATCCCCTACGAAATAAAGGCATGCGATCCCTCAAACCCTTGATTTGTTAAATCTAGACCGCCTCAAAAGATCCCCTTGCAGCCTCGATTTCCCATTCCAAACAATCTTAAGCGCTATTTGAGGAATTAAAAACGAAATCAGCGGCCCCCCATGGGCCTTTCTCTCTTCACCTGATACGAGTAACTCTGACTCATCACAATGATGGAGATTAGCTTCATGTTTTAAAGGATGCGCTGGAATAATTCCCTAGGCAAAAACGAAATGATTGTAGGCAGATGATTGTGCATTAATTGTTATGCTTTATTGATGGAATTGCACCAACCACCACTAACGCGGAGCTGATTATCATTACTACCGAGCTAGCGAGGGCGGCGGCACTAATTGAACCACGCATCAGCATTAGAACCAAGAGAGTAGCTAATGGACCGATCGCCGCATTTATGTTCCATCCAAATGATACACCACTCCATCTGGCCTCAACTGGGAACAGCGACGTGAAGTAAAGCGTCTGGGGAGCAGCGGCAAGACCAAATAACACGCCCATTACTAGGGTTATAAAGGGGGCCAGCGGATTAAAGCTGAACGATAAATTAACTCCAAGCGGCGATATTATCATTAATGCGATTGCAGATAAAATGAATAGTAAGCGGGGGGTAATCTTATTTAGAATAAATCCGCTCAATACTTCCCCCATCACAGCTCCGATGCCGCCATACATGCTTAGAGTCAACGCGAAATCAAGCGCCCGTGATGGAGATATGCCAACGTGGGGCGCTATTAGCTTCGGTATAGCATAACTCCAGAATCCGGTGCCGCCGTAGTAATACATGGTCAATCCTAGATTAATCAAAATAACTATAAGTAAAGCCTTCCAATGTCTCCTTATCACTGAGGCAAGAGGAAGCCTCGGTAATTTACCGGCACGCTTGGCCTCAAGCCATTCTGGCGACTCGACGCCGCTTAATCGTATTATTAACGCAATTAATGCAGGCACTGCGCCAAATGCATAAATTATTCTCCAACCCCATGTCTCAAACGCAGAGGGCGGCAAAGCCCCCTTAACGGCCAATACCATAAATGACGAGAGGAAAACAGCCCATGAAAGGCCACTATACATTATCCCATTTAGGACCGGCTTCAACCGGGCCGGAGCCATTTCCATAGCCCATGTTGCGCCACCCCCGGCTTCCCCCCCTAGGGAGAGGCCTTGAAGTAACCTCATGGCATAGAATGCTAGAGGCGCAGCTAAGCCTATGGATGAATAGGGAGGCAGGAGGCCTATTACTATTGCGGCTAAGCCTATTAATCCAGCATCTAATATGGTGGTGTATCGCCGTCCCCTCTTATCACCAAGGTGGCCAAATATCACTGCACCAATTGGCCTCACTAGATATGATAATGCAAAGGCAAACCACACCTCTAATAATCCAAGCAGGGGAGAACTTGAGAAGAAGAGGGGTTGAATTATATATGCCAGGGAGGAGTAAATAATTATATCATAGTACTCGAGCCCCCATATTAACATTGTCGAAATAACCGGAACCAAATACTGTCTGGTTGTTAACTTAACTCCCATCAGTATCTAGAACTAAAGCAATGCGTTTTTATATTTTCGCCTCCTCTCCTCAAAAAGACCTAGTCTAATAGCCGCCGCTGTCAAGTGCCTTCTTGATCTCATCTATTGATGAGGAGTCATCTATGGTGGAGACATCACCATAATTCTCGCTCCTAACGAGGGCCCTAACAACTCTGCGAAGCACTTTGCCGCTTCGATTCTTCGGTATCTTGGATACGAAAAAGACCTTATCCACTACGACTATGGGACCTAATGCTTTTCTCACGGACTCCTTCAGTTCCTTGGCCAATTCAGGGGATGCAGAGAAGCCTGGCCTTAGCACTATGAATGCAACTGCTACCTCACCTCGTAATTGATCCGGCTTCCCCACTACTGCGGCCTCGCCCACGGCTGGATGCATAAGGAATGCATTCTCTATCTCAGCGGTTCCAAGCCTATGCCCAGCTATCTTGAGAGTATCATCTGCTCTACCAAGTAACCAGAAATATCCATCTTCATCTATTAATGCAGCATCCCCAGTGTAGTAATAGCCGGGGAACCTCTCATAATATGTCGCCTTAACTAGGGCTGGGTCACCCATCCAATCGGGTTTGCCGAAGTTATCAGTATCACCCCACATAGTCAAGAATATAGTAGGCGCCTTAAATGGTATTTTATACACTAAGTAGCCTTTTTCTCCTCTAATTGGCTTACCATCCTCATCCACTACATCAGCCTCAATCGCCGGAAGCGGTACAGTTGCGGAGCCCGGCTTTAATGGTATCTTATCTATACCATATGGTGGGAAAATGGGAACTATTGTCTCTGTCTGACCGTAAGTATCTATTATGGGTAATCGACCCTTACCTACCACTTCATAGAACCACTTCCAAGCCTCGGAATTTAATGGTTCGCCCACGCTTCCCAATATTCTAAGCGTGGATAAATCATGTTTCTTAACCCAATGATCGCCTTGCGACATGAACATCCTAACGGCGGTTGGAGACGTATATAGAACCGTAACTCCATATCTATCCACTATTGACCAATACCTATCCGGCGCCGGAGTATCTGGGGCACCCTCATAGAATACGGCAGTTAATCCAAACATGGGCGGCGTGTATATAGTGAAGAAGTGGCCCCCAGCCCAGCCGAAGTCTCCCGTGAAGAACCAAACATCCTTCTTGACATTATGCTCATTTAGGTCGAATGCCCAATACATATTGGCCCAAAGCCATATATAATGAGTGGATGTATGAACTATGCCCTTGGGTTTACCCACCGTGCCAGATGTATATACAATATACACAGGCTCGTTGGCCTCTAACCAAGTTGGCTCCACATATGCATTGCTTGGAGCTGAAGCCATTAATTCATCAAATGCCAAGTCACGCCCTTGTCGCATATCTATTTTTCTTCCAGACCTATTCACCACTATCACTTTCTCAAGCGTTGGAACTTTCTCGAATGCCTTATCTGCAGTTGACTTAAGATCTATGAATTTGCCCCGCCTATATCCTCCATCGGCCGTTATCAATATGCGCGATTTAGAGTCAGCCAACCTATTGGCAAGCGCCTCTGCGCCAAAGCCGCTGAAAACTATTACATGTATTGCGCCTATCCTAACGGCGGCGAATGCTGCTATCAGTGCCTCCGGAATCATAGGCATGTATATACCGATTCTATCTCCCTTCTTTATTCCTAGATCAAGCAAGGCCTTGGAGAACCTATTTATGCTTCGCCACATCTCATCATATGTGAATCGCCTGATCTCTAGGGGATTGCCCTTATCATCGGTGGGCTCTCCCTCCCATATATATGCCAACTTATTTCTGGTCCAACTGTTCTCATGGATATCGAACCAATATGTGTAATTAGTTAATCCACCTACGAAGAATTTATGAATTGGATCCTTATATTCGACGTATTTGCTCCATGGCCGTTTCCAGTACAATGCTTTCTTAGCAATATCACCATAATATGCTTCCGGATCATTCATGGCTTTCTGGTACTCAGAAAAATAGGCGCCGCCTAGATTCGGCACGATTCCCTTGGTTGGATCGAATTTAATATTTAGATTATTTTTACTCATAAAGATAAATTTATTGCTTTATTTTTAAGTATTATTTTCCAATAAATATAGTATATTCTAACACTATAGAATAATAATTATCACATTAAATAAAGTATTGATCAATTTATTTTAACCAATGTAGCCACGCCATGTTGACTATTAATTGTTCAAATAAAGAAAACATGTGTAGAAACAAATAAACTATGAAGAAGATTAAGAACAAAATTCCATACATTAGGTACAAAGATTAATACTTCTCCATTAACTTAAGGAGAATGAACTGCCTTGAACAATTATTCTCCCTAAATCGCGTGGATGAGCCAATTACTTTATCGCCCTCCGAATAATCTATCCTTACACTGGCCCTAGATAACGCAGCTATTGTGACCACTCGATGCCTAATTGGCGAAGCTTTTTTCACCGCATCATTTATGTGAAGCATACATTGACTCAATGCTATTGCCTCCATATTAGGATCCCTCGCAATAGCTGTCCCATTTAGGTGAGACCTAAGAGCAAAGTACATGTAATAAAGAATATCCAGGTCCCCTGGCGCAGCTGATGCACTTAGAATCATGAATACATCGGCCTTTATTGATTCCATTATTCTCTTTAAATCATTTTCAGTAACATCCTTTTCCAGAACAATGGTGACAACATCATAATTTAATATCCCTAGATCGGTTATGAGCATCATCATCAACCACCATGTATATACGATAGAAATAAGACAGCATCGCCATCCTTGAGTGGTGTCGCTAAATCCTTGAGCAGCCGTATGTCTACATCATTTATTGCAATATATATGTCTGGCATTAATTCCTTTCCATCCATTAACCTAGAAAAAAGCTTCGGATTGCTGGAACTTATCCTAGTTATTAAGTCCCTAATGGTCGAGCCGCAAGGAATCTCCATAACTATTTCATTATCTCCAGCAAATATCTTAAGTACTCCAGCAAATCTTAGCCTTATTCTAGCTGTGCACTCCATGTTTTTGGTGTCAGGCAAAATGATTTATAAATCAGTCACTATTAGTTAGTCAACTGTGGTAAAACGATGCATTAACTTCGCTTTAGATGGATTGGGTTACTCATTGCAGTTGTGTAGGAATGGGAATGGAAAAATAGTCAGCGCCAAGCTCGCTAGAGAAGTATCTCAACAACGACTTGATCTACCAAGCGAAGGCGAGGTGCTAAGCATGATAGAGATACCATCTAATATGTTGGGGCTACTCATGATATCGTTACTAGCCATTCCACGCGGCAAAGTGACCTCATACGCATCCATGGGAAGACTGCTCGGCATAAGTCCAAGGCTCGTTGGGTTACTTCTCTCAAAGAATCCGTTACCTATAATTGTGCCGTGTCACAGAGTTATTCAGTCAGATGGAAATATAGGGGGTTACTCGGTTCATGATCCTCTCATAAATAACGCGATTGATATAAAGAAGAAATTGCTGAAAATGGAGGGGATCCCGATAATTAACGATAAAGTATCGAAGAAGTACTTCATAGATTATGATGAACACGAAAAAAGATTCTATGAATTATATAATCTCTACATAAAGCAAATAAAAGAGAAAGGAAGAGATTAAGTGCTACTCGGCTTTATGTTCCTCTATGAAGTCTGACAGCTCTATCTTTGGATAAATGCCTAGGCTTATCAATTCCTGCAGCATTAACTTAAAGGCGTAGGGGACAACTACCTTGGAAACATTACTCTTATTGCCATGTATTGGACACACGGGACGACCCTTGTGATAATCATACCACGCAATCATGCCGCAATCCTCGCATACATACATTGTGTATTTATCGCTTGATTCCACTAGTCTCTCATGAAGTAGCGCGGAGGCGCCGTGTGCTATTAACACATCTCTCTCCATCTCTCCAAGCCTTAATCCACCCTCCCTGGAACGCCCCTCCGTTGGTTGCCTAGTTAATATCTGAACTGGACCAGTGGATCTTGTATGTATCTTATCAGCAACCATGTGGTGCAGTTTCTGATAGTAGATTACGCCCACAAATATGTCAGCTACAAGCTTCTCTCCCGTTAATCCATTATACATTACTTCCTTTCCAGACCACCGGAACCCAAGTTTCTCAAGCATGTCCCTAAGAGTATTCTCCTCAACTCCCTCGAATGGCGTGGCATCCACTAATTGTCCGGTCATTGATGATACCTTACCGGCTATCGCCTCCAATAGTTGCGCAATAGTCATTCTGCTCGGCATGCCATGAGGATTAATTATTATATCAGGAACTATACCGCTCTCTGTAAACGGCATATCCTCCATGGGGAGAACCATGCCGACAACTCCCTTTTGCCCATGTCTACTCGCGAATTTATCCCCAAGCTCTGGCTTACGTACTTCCCTTACCTTGACTTTTATCAATTTATACCCCTCACTATTCTCCGTTATCAATATCCTATCAACTATGCCTCTCTCCCCTCGCCTAACCGTTATAGAGGAATCCCTCCTCTCCCTCTTAAGAGCCTCCTCCGCAAATGCGCCGTAAAACCTCGGTGGACTTGTCTTACCTATAAGCACCTCATTACTGGAAACCAGTACCTCAGGTATTATTATGCCATCCTCATCCAAATGGGAATATACATCCGCACCCTTAAAGCCTCTTACGCTTGAAGTTGGTATCTCTATCTTATCCGTCTCGCCTCCAGAGTAGCGAATCTCCTCAGTCTCATAGGTCCTATAGAAGATGCTCCTAAACATGCCTCTCTCAATTGATGCTTTATTAATTATGACTGCATCCTCCATATTATAGCCAGTATATGATATTAGAGCAACAACTGCATTCTGGCCAGATGGTCTTTTACTATAACCAACCAATTCAGCGCCCCTAGTTGTCACAAGGGGCCTCTCAGGGTAAATAAGGAGGTGACCCCTCGAGTCCATTCTATACCTATAATTAGACGCCGGCATCCCAAGCGACTGCTTCGCCATAGCTGCCTCATATATGTTCCTTGGGGATTGGTTATGCTCTGAGAACGGTATTATAGAGGCAATCGCACCGAGCATAATTGATGGATATATCTCCATATGAGTGAATTTACTTAAATCACTCGTTAAATTAATGGTTACCAATGCATTTTCCTCCTCATCCGCATCTAAGTACTCTATTATACCATTCTTTTCCAAATCACTCCACGTCCATATGCCCTTCCTTAAATTCTCAATATGCTCTGGACGCAATTTAAGTCTACCATTCTCTATAACTAGAAGAGGACGACGAAGTCTACCGGAGTCGCAATTGACCCTGACTTCATGTAGCTCATCTATATAAGCCACATTTATTTCTTTGCTTATCTCATTTCTTCTCCTCATCTCCCTTAGTCTAGTCACGAGCTGCTTTGGATCCTCGTACACGCCTATTAATCTACCATTTAGAAGGACCTCACTGCCCTTTATGCCGTTTCTTCTAGCTGTCATTATATCGATCACGCCCATCTCATAAAGCATATCCTCAACCTCCTTCTCATCAACGCCAACGGTCACTGATGCGAGGAGGGCCATATTCTTAACCAGCCCACAATTAGCGCCCTCAGGAGTCTCGACTGCACATAATCTGCCCCACTGTGTTGGATGTAGATCCCTAGCCTCAAAGTGAGGCTGACCCCGGCCCAGCGATGATAGTACCCTGCGTAGATGGCTGATCGTCGATAAGTAATTGGTTCTATCCAGCATTTGAGTTACTCCAGTTCTGTTGCCGACCCAATTACCGGTAGACAATGCATGCCTTATCCTCTCAGTCATTATGTCAGCCCTAACTATAGTGGCTAGGTTAGGTACTTTGCCCCTAGCATAATACTTCTCCAGTTGACTTCTTAGGTCCTGCATGAATTGATTAAAAACGGTCTTAAATAATTGAGCCATTAAATCACCGACAAGCCTTATCCTCTTATTAGCCATATGATCCTTATCATCGGGTTTCCTCCGGCCCAAGTAGAGCTCAACAACTCCTTTTATTGCTTGTCCAAGCAATAAGGCCTTCTTCATCCTTATCTCCGGATCGGGTGATGTACCTAAATGCGGCAGGAAGTACTTGTCGAGGGTCGATAAGGCACGTTCAATCCTTATTTCCCTTAATTGGCCTATCGCTATTTTGCCGCCGATGTAGTCCCGCGCATCATCTATGGTGGCAGCCACTTGACTGGACTTCTCTAGGGATGCCATTAACTCATTTTGGATGTCTGGATCATCGCTTATCGCCATCACTATGTCTTGATCAGTTTCAATGCCTAGCGCCTTCATGACTATGGGGAACGGCAGCTTTATTGAGAGACCCACTGATTGAACGTAGATCACGCCATCCCTATGCAACTCGACGGTGGCCTTGGTTCTATAGCCGGGGCCTATGGAGACTATAGTAGCCATATATACCTTGGTCCCACCTCGTTGATCTATTTCATATATTGGCTTATTCAATGATAAATCCTCCTGCGCAACAACGACTCTCTCACTTCCATTTATTATGAAGTAGCCGCCAGGATCGTCAGGATCCTCGAGTTTCCTAGTGATATCGCTGGGTTTTAGCCCAGTTAAGTTGCAATACTTTGACTTAACCATTATAGGCATATCGCCTATATATACCCTCTCGCTAGGATACTCCTCGCCATTTACTACAAGCATCATCCGCATATACATGGGTGCCGCATACGTTGCATTCCTCATCCTGGCCTCCATGGGGTAAATCGGGCTTTCAATGCCATCGGATTCCTTTACCCTGGGCCTGCCTATCTCCACCTTATCCACTATTAATGAAATGCCCTTTATTGACATTTCCGCGCTGCCCATTTCCTTAACCATTTTCTGCAATTTATTGTCTAGGAAATCATTAAACGAATCTATTTGGTGCCGCACTAATCCATTTTCCCTTATATAGGACTCAACTATGGCCCATTTATCATTAATTGAGGGGAATGATTGAGAATCATCAGTCCTCATTAAATAAGGAAGTATTAGGTTGCCCTTCTTCATCGACATCAACCTGACACCACTATCCTATAAAAAACCATCTCTCCTGCTGTGGGTGATTTCCTATATATTCTAACCACATTACCAGGCTTTGCGCCGAGGGCCCTTATCAATGGATCTTGCGCCCTTATCCATGGTAATTGCCAAGGCGCCACATTAAGCCCCTTCAAAAGCGCTTTAGCTTCCTCCATTGGAACCAACTCAGCTTTAGGCACTAATTCATGCTCCAAGGCTTTCTGGGAGACTAATTCCTCCTTCTTTTTTCTTGAACGATGAGATGACATTATATTACTATTGATACTATACTATTAATAAATCTTTTCAAACGTGACTCATTTTTCAATTAATTGTTAGTTCCCATCATACAGCAGATATTAATATTTTACTGAAGCAATGAAGCCATGATACGACCAAGCGCAAAGGTGGTTTCATTCACGAGCGGCTCCAAGGGCGGCGTTGGCAAGAGCACTATAGTTGCCAATATGGCGGCAATACTAGATGCATCTGTCACAGTAATAGATCTAGGCTTCGATGGGAATAACACAGTGAGCAAGCTTCATGGAGTGGATAATGATGGCGGCATCCTAAACTACTTAGCAACAGGCGCTAATTATAAGGCACATGAATCAAAGGAGCATAAGAATGTATCCATAATACCGCCAGGCGACTTATCCCAGAAATATTTCCTGCTCTTCGGATCAAATAGGCACATAGTGGCGGCTAGGTTCGAGAAATTAGTTATAGATTTATCGAGAAATGGAGTCAAACTTATACTGATCGATTTCCCAGCAAATATGGAGAAGACAATCCATCACACATTAATCGCATTCTCAGATATAGTGAATCTAGTAATGGAACCAAGCGAATCATCCATTGACTCATTAACCAAGCTCTACAAGGAAATAATGGGATTCTATGATGGCTATGGCATAGTGAATACCATCGTCAACATGATAGCAATCGATAATGACCCGCTAGTAGACTATGCGAGAAAATACATGAATAACGGCGAGACCATGAAGATACCATTTGATCATTATGCGCGTCACTATACTAATAATGGGTCGCTTGCCGTACATTATAAGTCAGGCTCATTTAGGCCAGCAATAACTGGAGTCACTAAGCAAATAGCGAGGCAAGTAGAGCAATTAATGGGTGTTAAACTATGATGCCGAATAGACAAGAAAGATTAAGTAGGCTGAGCGATGTATTAGGAGATGAGGCCAAGGAGAACCCAAAGGAAAGAAACATGGATAGTAGGGTTAGGCGAGCAATGAGATTGACGCGGGATCTCATAGAGTTACTGGGAGATGATGAATTAACAAAGAAAATACTATCAAAGATAACAATAGATGATGTAGTGAATGAAGTGAAGCAAGTGGATCCTGAACTTGCCAGTTTTCTACAAGTTTGGCTCTCCATGAGGTGCACACAATGAGAGAAAGGAAACTAGAGGAATTAAACCAGAAAATGATTCATGATCTACGAAATATAGAGTACGCCAAAATAGCCAAAGTTAAGGCCGTAAGCATAGATAACGGCAACCACGCCAAGAATATAGCCAAGAAATGCGGAAAATTATCCCGGCAATGCCTTAAGATACTTGATCACGTGTTGAATGGCTACGATGCAAGTGATGTTTCTAGCCTAGTCAATAAAGGTAATCCGGCCATAATTATTGCACTGCTCTGGAAACGTGATGAGGAGGGCATCATGGATTACCTAAATCAAGGCAAATACGATGCCAATTGGATCAGGGAGACCTATAGAAACCTTGGAGCCAGCGAGGATTTAATAGAGCACGAGTTAAGCATTGAGAGGCATGAACGTAAGCTCATCGTTATTAAATTGCCTCGTAGAAAATCATACCAGAATGATGTGGACAAAGATAAATACATTAAATTAACGACCATAGATGACTTGCCGGATGAATTATTCAAGTAATGCATCATGGATAAGAAGCTCCGGCTAATTATAATGTCCCTTGCCGCAATACATGCTGCTGCACTATTTAATGAGTGGCTAATTCTATTTATAGTACCGCTTCTACTAATGACGTGGGGATATTCTATTCCACTTCTATTAAACACAATAACCCATAAAGCAATGCCACTCATCTCCATCAAAAACGACTATATATATGACGTCGAAGGCAACATTATTCATGTGCTCTATAATGTGGAACCATTATTTAATTCCGAGAGATTAAGCGGCAGCAAATACTCCATTCTCGTCACCGAACTCATTCAAAGGCTTGCATTAGATGAAGAAACCATGATCTCCTTCATGGTAATAAGCGGAAGCATATTGATCAGGCTTAGTCGACGAATTGAAATGAATAACATGAAAGATACGAAGGCTAAGTTATTAACGATGGAGAGAGTAATTAGCGAGTACTTTATAATAAAGCATAGGTTAGGCAATCAAGAATTGGCTGAGCTATATGAAGCAAGGATCATAAAGATGGGGGCCAGACACCTATTACTGATCGCGGCACCCATGGTCTACTTAATCGCATATGGGGTGCCCGGCCTAGTCATAAGTACGTCAATATTGGGTTACTTGTTTTATGGCTTTATCAGAGGCAAATGGGTTTTCTCAGGTCTACCTTTTAACTATGTAATGAATAATAATGAGGAACTTTTTAAGAATACCGATGATGATGCACGAAGATCGTTATCAATGGCTCAGCAAGGCATAGGCAGCTACTGCGTAATTATTCGAAACAACCAGGAATTAATCGATAAAGCAAGAAAAATGTATCATAAGGCAAATGAGGGAAGCGTAGTCAAGGAGATGGGTAAGTATTACTTTGATGCAATCAGGTGGAGAAACGTAATAGATAGGTTGAATTCAGGAGAGACCCCGATTAAATTCACTGTGCTTTCAGCGAACAAGTTAAGTAATGAATTTACTAATGCCCTACCTCCGCCCTATGTGTTCAATAGACCGCATGCATTCATGCATGATGGGCTAACGAGGGATTTAATGATTTACTTGCCATTCAAGGCAGCGGAAGAAAGAGGAAGCAATTCCATTAGGATAGGCAGGGATAGGCAGGGAAATCAGATTAACATAGATGCCGGGCTTCTTCCAAGCATGCATGGAATCATAATTGGACCAACTGGAATGGGCAAGACATGGACAATGAAGACCCTTCTGATCAGGATGATGAGTAAAGGCATAATGCCTATTATAATCGATCCACACGGTGAATACTCTGGATTAAAGGGGGTAAATACAATAGATGTAACCAAGCAAATCATAAACATTTTTGATTTAGGCGGGGTAACTCAAACCGAGAGAATAAGCAGAATCGCCGAATCCATTTCAGCATCCTTTAGAGTAGATGGGATTGAGTATATTATAGAGGATCTTGGGCTGGCATATGCTGGAGGCACCATTAAAGACACAGCCACCGGAATACGGAGATTGATCAACGCATCAAGCAGCACCTTATTAGCAAGCATATATGAGAGAATAGGGGAAGCCATTAATAATGCCGATCACATCAAAATAGAGGAGATATGCGAGAAGCCCACTGTCCTAACTTTTAAGGGAATCATAGTTAGCCCAGATGTAACTAGGTTCCTCATGATGCAGCTAATCGATCATATATATGGCCATATATTAAGCGCTAATTCAGCAATTAAGCGTGTGCTGGTGATTGATGAAGCATATTATGTGCTATCTAGTAGGTTAATAGAATTGTATATCAGAGGAACACGAAAATTTGGATTAGGCATTTTCCTGATAACACAAGAGTTAGGCGATATATCGAGCGAGGCCATTCAGAACATTCCATTAAATATAATACTAGCAGGGCCGGATCCCTATGTTGCAACCGTGTCCTCCAAATATGAGTTAAGCGGCGAAGATGTTAGATGGCTCACCCAATCATTACCGCCACAGGCATTGGGCGGCATGGCTAGAGCTATGCTAATAAGAGGGCCATTGAAGAACCATGTATTAATAGAACTAGAGAAGCAAACCTAGGCTTGAATGGGAATTAATGAATATATTGAAAGGGGAAACCATGATTCTTCTCCATTCTTTTCACCATTAATTGGCGGCCTCCATGCTATGATAGATAAAAGAATTAATACTTATATCATTATGATTGAAGAATGCTTTGGAGAATATCCGTAGCCATTCTAGTAATGGCTCTATCCATAGCTACGCTGGCCCACGCTAGCGGCAATTACACTAACTCAAGCGGAGTAAATCCACAATCCATAGAGAATAACTTGATAATACCATTCCTAAGTGATGCATTCAACATCATATCTATAATAGGAGGGCTAAGCATGTGGGTCCTAATATTGGCCGGCATCTATAAAATATTTGAGTCGAAGCTAAGCATGACATCATGGGGTAGAATGAGTGGATTATATGAAGCCATAAATAACTTTAAATGGATATTCATAGGGATATCCACGTTCTATATTTTGATGTACGTTATGTTCTATATCGCCAATGGCCTTGGAGCCAACATTAATCCAGGCACCGAGACTCTACTAATGATGAAGAAACTATTGATCTCGCCATTCATAGAGATAGCTAACCATGCAACTTGAGGAACTCGCCATAGGTATAGAGACCAGCATAGTGATAATAATTGGGCTCTGGCGTAAACGATTAAATGTAAGGGGGATTATATTCATCGTTGCTTCATATATATTCTTCGCCGTAATGCCTCTAGCAATTAATTTAATTAATCCATTGACGCCACGGAATCCTATTCTTGAATTCACATATATACGCAACGCTTGGCTAACAATATATAGATCCTCCACATCAATTGGACTAGCGCTTGCGGTGGCATTAACGGCTCGTAATATAGTGGCTACTGTTATATTGGCTGGAGCCAACGTGCCGATTCAACAATATTATTACGGTCTTGAGGCAGTTGGCCAGTTCCTTGATCCTTTATCATTCATAGTATACACAACTATTCATCTAAGTCAAGTGATGCTAACAATATTTAATACAACAATAGAAATAATAGACATAGCAATCAATATATCTCCCCTCCTTACTACGGTGGCTCTCCCCTTAATGTTGATAAATAAGACGAGAACTATTGGCACTACGCTATTGGTCATTGCACTGACCGCTGAACTCTCAACAAGCATAGCGGCCGCATCAATTCAAGGACTGAAACCCCCAATGCTTAATCTAAACTTGACAATACCTCCCCAGACTGCGATGAATCTGCTATACACGGCTGGAAGCAAGTATTGGCTCCTCACTGGCTACGTGGGACATCATGAACTTATCCTATACACGCCGACCTCCATTTCACCTGTGCCCAGCGGCGAAATAATTATCAATACATCGTACTACTTATGGTTAAAAGTACATACCAACACCATAATTAAATCACTCAATGGTATTCAGGAAGTTCTCGTGCAGCCGCCTCCCTTTAATCCAGTGATTAATGGGACGCAAGTAGTGGGTGCTTGGGAACTGCTAAACTCCACGCAGCCAAAATACGTGGATAAGGAGGGGACCGGTTATGTGGTGCTAAGTTGGATAGAGACGCTTAAACCCAACGAAACTCAGCGCTGGCTTCTATGGCTTTATGGATCCAGCATAACCATAAGCGGCTGTGATTATAGATTGAATAGGAGCGATCTCTATGAGGAAGCTAATGTGAGGTCTCTCATTGATAAATTATTGAGTTTTTATATGAATATAGCTGACCAACTTAATATCAATGATTCGGTCACTATGCCTCCCTCTAATCCACCAAGTGATTTGACTCAACGCATCGCCATAATTACTTGTATAAACAAAGGAAATCGATCAATTATTATTCCAGTAAGGATAACTATAATGGGTTCTCGACTATATGGATGGGGACCGGGAGGCATAGGGAACAATCAAGTTAATATAGCATATACGAATGAGTTGGATAACTATTATGAAGCAATCAGCGTAGTTAATCTACACATGCTAGAAAGCAAAATAAGGAATATGCCGAATATCTTTGGTCTATTCGCGGTTAAGATAATGATATACTCCACCACATTATTTGGCGCAATTAATGCACTTGCCTTTATTTTAGGAATGCCCACCGCTATTGATACGGCTATATACTCGCTAGTTAATGGATTATTCTATGAATTATCGATAATATTCCTGTTTAAGCCATCTTACGGCTCAGTATCAATATCAAGGAAATTGATTAAGCGAATAACCGGCAGAAATATCGTTACAGGGGATCGCCGATTAAGTACCTTGAGAGGCAGGTCCAGGCGGGGCGAGCTACATAGGTATCTATTGACATCCACCAGAATGAGGAGAGCAATGGATAGAACCACATTGACGCTTATGCGGGATGGAGCAGCTGGCAAAGCTCATATCCATCATCCGCAGAATGAACACGTAAGTGAAACCACATTAAAATACACCGCATGGTCCCTAATATCAAGAAGCCCACGAGATCTCCATATTAGGCTGCTTAATGACACGTATTCATACGCGTATTCAAGCAACTCCTCAATAGTAGTATTGAGAAGCCGTGACTTACTTGCTAGGTTCATTAGATACGCCATAGCTGCTAGAATAAACGAAATAAGCAAGTCAGATATAGAGATCCTGCACATCGCATCCAAAGCAGCAGCTGGAGATTTAAATAGCATTAGAAAACTTAGGGAGAAGGGTTTCATCGAGGGGGGAGCAATCAATTGGAGAAGCATAGAAAAGGTGAGGAATCAATTATCGCATAGATATGGTTGGCTTGGGGCCCTCTATAGCGGGAGAACCATTAAGACGCCTAGGGATCCGATACTTCATAGATTAGTAGATGATTATACAATGATATCAACTAAGAGGGAACCAACAGTGCTTCAAGCCGCCGCTAAACTAAAGGTAACACCGTTAATTGCAGTAATGATGAACTTAGGACAGGGAACCAATAGCATAAGGCAGGTAGCTAATTTACGTAGGCTAACCAATGAAAGCAAAAAACAATATATTGAAATGAGTAGGAAAGCTGCATACATCTCATTTACTAGAACCAGAACTGAGGAGGAGGATCTCATTAAGGATGACATTTTCTCATCGCTCTACATAGAGCCTGCTAAAAAGTTTCTATTAGAGTATAGGCAATACGTGATTAATGAATTACGGAGCTTGGGACTAAGGGGCAATACAGTCCACGATTTAATCATGGAATTAAGGAAAAACGCAACACTTGACCCAGATAAGGCAGTTAATCTAGTTTCAGAACTAAGGAGAATTGATTCAATGATTAGGTCATTAGAGACCGGGAACCAACGAAAACATAGGCGAATGAAGCAATGAGCGAAGCAACTGATCATGGATGAAACATTTAAATGATGCCAGTATGGGGCCCTACCATGCCTCTAAAGATAGGGGACCAAGCTCCAAACTTCGAATTACTTGATACGGACCTAAAGAAAGTGAATCTATACGATGTACTGGGAAGAGGGCAGTACGTGGTGCTGCTCTTCTTCCCTGGAGCATTTACTAGCGTATGCACCAAGGAACTCTGCACATTCAGGGACAGCATGTTTAAGCTAGAGAAGGCGAAGGCTAACGTGATAGCTGTATCTGTTGATACGCCGTTCTCATTAAAGGCATTTAAGGAGCAAAACAAATTAAACTTCACTCTTGCATCCGACTTCAATAAGACAGTCATAGCTGATTATGATGTGGTGCTGCCCAGCCTCCTTGGACTTAGATACTTAGCAAAGAGGGCTGTTTACATAATATCGCCGGACCATACAATTAAGTATGTGTGGTATTCCGATGATCCTGGAAAAGAACCGCCATACGATGAGGTAGTCAAGACCGTGAATGAGCTGGCTCATTAAGCAGAAAATAATCGCTGCATCATATCGATCATCTTTAATCCAGAGCCGGTCATTATGTATACCGCTCCAGGACTTGGTTTAACTGTGAAGACAACTGCCGATGTTGGTTCTATGACTAGGCCAAGCGATAGAGCCATCCTGAGACCAGCTATTACATCGTCATCATCAGCTAGAACTATATCTCCACCGCTTTCCTTGATGGCGGCAATTATTTGATCAAGCCTAGGCGGTTCGCTAACCATAATGCCCTCGGGCAACGTGGCTCTATGGAAGCAATTATGTCCAGTTAATGCTTTGAATGCAGAGCAATAACCTTGAGCCTCCACTGCAATCAGTCTAGGCATGTTCTTTATTAATCCCTCCTCGATCATTTCCTTAAAGCCCTTATATAGGCCGAGAATGAGCGTGCCATTGCCCAATGGGGTGATCACCGACTCCATGGCTTCAAATTGATAATGTAATTCGTAAGCTATTAATTTAGTGCCTTCTAGAAAGAATGGATTCCATGAATGGCCTACATATACCCCATCCCTATCATTTAGCGCTAACTTAGCTGCCTCGGTCCTGCTTTGTGCCTCGACTACATCAGCGCCTAGGAGCCGCATTAAGCTCTTTTTAGAGGGGGATGCAGTGGCTGGGACATATATTCTTGACTTAACGCCCGCTCCTCTGCTATATGCAGCTAGTGAGACACCGGCATTACCGCTTGAATCCTCTATTAGTAATGCATCTATAATTGAAGCGGCAATGCTCCATCCTCTATCCTTAAATGATCCAGTTGGGTTTAGAGCCTCCATCTTAATCATATAATTTCCAGCATTAATGAGGGGGGTAAAGCCCTCCCCAAGATTTATGGGCTTTTCAACGGGAATCACCTTAAGCAACTCCCTGGGTGTGGCTGCCTTCGGTTTTCTTGTCTCGAAGTCCAGATCAAGGGGATGACCACAGTGAGGGCAGCGCCACATCCAGGTAATGGCTGGCGTACTGAAGCCGCATTTACTGCATTTATACCTGATACCCCTCTTCACGTTTATTAAGTTAAGGGGCATATGGATAAAGTGAATTGCTTATTTATAATTTAATTGGATATACCCTAATGCTCAAATTATGCTCAAATTCACTTAGAGTTTCTATGGAGCAAGAAGGCTTCACCATCTGAAGAAATGAGAGAAAGAAAGTGCGATTATGTTTTCAGAGGGACATTACTAGGCAGATATATGTGGTAAATATCATTGGGGGGGTGTTTTGAGGATGGTCTCGAAATTCAGGGATGGAGATCATGCGAAGAGGTGCTAGGCGTTAAGGAGCAACAGGAAACAAAAAATAGAGCTTTAATGAGTCATATAAGGGAGTGTATTGGACATATTTATTTACTTTAGGAAGTAATTCTCATATTCCTTAACATACCTAATGCTCTCCTTGACGCCAAGGAATAATTTCCTGACATACTCTATATCATCCTTGGTCACTTCCTTATGTCCCATCTCAGATGCTCTAAGCTGAGTGGGCGCTAATAATTGAATTGCGTACCTAAGGCTCTCCTCTACGCCGAGCTTTGTTAATTCCTCTATTGCATCAATGCCCAGCTCAACCTTTTCCTCCTTTGCCCTTATGCGCAATATCTCCTTAATCTCCTCGGCATTATATGGTCTCGTCCTAATTATTACTAATCTATCAAGCATATCCAGGGGCACGCCGTGGGGGCTCTCGATATCGGTGCCTCTTATCTTGGTCACGCCCCTATTGGTGGCCATTATTATTATTGGACTTAATTCGCTCTCCATAGCCCTTGATAGATAGGCCCAAGTCTCTATGTCAAGCATGTGCACATCATCTATGAAAAGAACCCCGGGAATCAATTCGCCTTTTCCATCATTTATCAATTTAACCACGAACTCATCCACAGCTCTCCTAACCTCGCTTGGGATCTCCTTCTCCTCAGAGGCAAATCCGAAAAGCATTGCACTCATGAGGCCTTGCTGCTTAGCTTGGTAAATATCTAGATCATTTAATGTGAAGAACCTCGTGATCTCTTTCTCCTTATATATGGGACCATTAGGTACATCAATCCGCCTCTTGACGCCTATATCGTATGTTTCTCCTCCGCCATTATTTTCCCTTCCCTGGACAAGCACTCTGCCCGTTTCTTCGTCTATCATGATGACATCGCCATCCTCAACGCCAAGCTCAATTAGTTGCTCAGCTATTTCCGCTGATACCCTGAGCCTCCTCTCCTCGTCCTTTGTCTTTAACGTTATGGTTGCGCCTCTAGGAATTTGAGCATATGGATTATATGGGTGTTTACCATATTGATAATCCACATTTCTAACCACTCCCTCATAAACTCTCCGCCATTCCTTGATTCTAACCCCTATGGCCCTCCTCAGTGCCCTGGTGAGGAACTCAGTCTTCTTGATCTCCATGCTATAGATCTCGGCACCGCTCATTTGAACAAATGGCGTGTCTTGACCTAATTCCCTTGCTATGCCTATAGCCAATGCGGTCTTGCCTGTGCCGGGTGGACCAACTATCAGCACTGCCTTTCCGCCAAACTTTCCATTTTTAATCATTTTAACCACATAATATGCAGCTTCCCTGGCTTCTACTTGCCCCACAAAACCATCAGCATTGAATTGAACCTTATCATCCTTGACTCCTAATCCCTTTATATGGCTATGTAGTCCCGTTCTCTCAAACATAGTCTTGACATCCTCTATTTTTATCTGCGACATAACAATACGTCGAGAAACAGTGAGCCTTTAAATTTTAATCGCTAAATACCTCAGCTCTTCGAAAGCATAACCCATAATGACATGACCCAAATTTAGGGAACACAAATAATGGTAAAAATATGGAGGCGTTACTTATTGTGTAGTTGGTATTAAGTAGATATTGGGACTCACTCCCTGCTTGACTACATCCATTAATTTAGCATCCTCTATTGCCTTAATTACATCCTCATCACTGGCCCCCTTACTTATATTGACCTTGTATTGAGTTGGTTCCACATGTTTCACATTAACTTTCCTCCTCTTAACCCCGGTCAACTGCTTCGGTCCAGTTACCAGTAGGAAGTCATCGTCAACTATATCAACAATGACGCACATTTTACCAGCCTCCCGACCCCTAGTCTTGACACATATTCTACCTACATCGAATACCCTAACCATGAATTGACCAATGACCCAACTATTTAAAAACTTTCCCCATCCAAATACTTCATAATAACGCGCAATCATTCTAAGGAATAAAATAATTCTTTTTCTAATTCTGATTAATGAATCATTCACGATCAAACTAAAATTTCTTTTTTAATTATCATAATATTATGTAGCTGATAGAATAATTGAATATTTTTCCATAATGCTACATTAATGTTGCATAAATATTCTAGGTATAGATATATTTAATAAACAACTAAATTAATGATATATCATGAAGTGGGTCACTAGGAAAAGAGCAATGGTTGATAGAATCGCATGCCCTTGGCTGATAAAGAAATTCATTGATCCGGAAGCAGAATTCATATTTGTACCAGAAGAAGAAGTTCTAAGAGTCGCAGAAAAAGAAGGCGCTATACCTTTTGATACGAATGGCGCTGAATTGAATCACTATATTGAGAATGGAGCGGAATATGTTACATTTGATGCATTAATAAAGAAATATAAATTAAACGATCCAGCTCTATTAGAGCTTGCAAAAATTGTGAGGGGAGCAGATGCCCATAATCCCTCTAATCCACCGCCTGAATCCCCAGGGCTAAAAGCTGCAGCAATAGGGTTTAGAGAAATTTCAATAAATGATTATCAAAATATGGAAAAACAGTTCCCTATGTATGACGCATTATACGAATACTGCAAACTAAAGATAAGGAAATAAGCCAAAGACCCGCTCATCGCTAGCCAATATGATACTTATTATCCCACCATTGAACCAGAATACTTGCAAGGACTAGAATAGTTTATAGGCCAATTTCATAATATAATTAAGCATGGAGAATCAATACCGCATGAGACTGAACCCCACTATTGGCAGGCACCCTTGCATGGCAATTTTGTGATTTATCCACCTAGTGAACCTTCTTAATATAGCCTGGCTTTGGAGCGTATAATTCTCCATTCTTCATAAGCATATTAATTAATTTCTCCGCTGCAGCCCTATCCACGCCTCTCTCCTCTACCTCTTTAAGTGCATCCTCCAGCTTCACTGGTTTACCATCGTTTAACTCCTCCATCTTACTAATGGTTTCTAAAACCACGGCCATTCTTTCTTGGGAACTTCGCGGCTTGCCCGTCATTATCACATCTATATCTACTTTGCCTGTCTCAACATCTATACCCACGCTCTGTAGAAACTTGAGAAAGAGAGATATTGCCCTCTCTGCATCCTCCTTATCCACAGTGCTGCTTAGCCGCATCTTAGCCTCGGCCTCCGCCAGCCTTATTAGTGCCTCTAATTGCCTAGCAGTTATCGCCACGGGGGAATTAGGTTCCTGTGACTTACTCCTCATTTGCACATAGAATTGAGTCACTAATTCCTGCGCCTCTTTAGTTAATATTGGCTTCACGTGTTTCCTGGCGTATGCTATGTATTTCCTGAGAAGATCAGGCTTAATTATATCCCTGCTATACGCATCGAGGATATCATTTGAATGAAGCTTCACAATATGGGTGGCAATATTTCTATCCTTTTCTGCATTAGGCTCATCCCTTACTATGAATATTAAGTCAAACCTAGAGAGCAATGTGACCGGGAGATCAACATTCTCAGCAACAGTTCTATTGGGTAAGTAGCGGCCGAATGTTGGATTAGCTGCAGCTAGAACGGAGGCGCGGGCATTAAGTGTGGCAACTATTCCAGCCTTGGCAATAGATACTGTTTGCTGCTCCATTGCCTCATGCATTGCAACGCGATCCTTTGCATCCATTTTATCTATCTCATCAATTATGGCTACCCCCATGTCGCCTAGAACCAAAGCACCTGCCTCTAGGTAAAATTCGCTAGTGGTTTTATCCCTAACAACGGCTGCAGTCAATCCTGCGGCAGTGGATCCTTTCCCGTTAGTATAAACAGCCCTAGGCGCTATCTTGCTCACGAATTTAAGGAGCTGGCTCTTCCCGGCCCCCGGATCACCTATTAACAATAAATGCACATCGCCCCTAACCCTTATGCCATCAGGGTACTCCTTCGGGATCCCGCCGAAGAGAAGGCATGCTATTGCCTCCTTTACATCGGTCATGCCGTATATTGATGGAGCTATTGATTTAATTATGCGATCCCTCACGTCCTGCATGGATGCTAGTTCCCTTATCTTATCCTCGTCCTCGCTTGTTATCTCCACCTCAGCGAAGTCCTTCTGCATGCTCTCGATGTAGTTTACATTTATGTAACTAGATAATATGGGGGGCCTCAGCTTCCTCAACTCAGACATATCCAGCTCAAGTATGCCTGTGACCGTGACGCGGTCGCCTGGCTTAACTCTATCAACTAGGTCATCCATTAATATTGCCTCCATATTACGCGGCAACTGTCCTGAAGGTAATTCCTCTAATCGTTCCTGTATTATCACTTTCTGCCAATCAATGAACTCGCTTCTCTCCGATGTTAATTCCATCGTATTCACCGCACCACAGCGGGGGCATTTCCTTGGGGGCTGGACGAATGAGCTAAGGGTTTGATTTACCTCAAGCTCAAATCCGCATTGAGTGCACCTATAAGTGGCCTTGACGAGGAAATGCTTAGGCGGCGTTTGTCTTAATATTATGCCCTCTATCGCAATGAATCTACCTATTTGATCGCTGCGGAGCTTCCGTAGGCTTAACTTATCGGTCTGAGGCATCTTGAAGCGAGCATGAAACTTACTCACTTGACGCGCATACTCGGGATCCCTTTCAGTCACCATTCGTTTAACGGCGTTTGATGCTGCATCTATGGCTAAGTTAGGCGAATCAATTAATAGGTCGGCTAATTCCTTATGGTTTAATATTAAGTCATTAAAGTCTATAACAAGAGACCGTTCCCTATTTATTATCATTGTACTTACTTCATTCAAGTACTTCTCATCGGACTCGAGCAATGACTTAAACTTCTCAATCAGATCATCAAAATTGATAGACTCCTTCTCTTCAATCATTGGTGACCACCATGGACTCAACCCAACTCCTGGCAATCCGGCTTACCTCCCTCACAATAGCCTCTTCTTCTATTGGCAACCTATCCAGATACTCCCTAGTATCCACTAATGAGGGGGACACCGCCACTGTATTAAGTAATTTTCTTAACCGGACCTGGGCCAATTCCTTTAGTATCTGCTCGTACTGCTTAGCTTCTTGCTCCTCTAATTGAGCCATGCTCAACCTAGCCCGTACATAGAAGCCTCGATCTAATTCCTGTAAATCATTTATGGACTTGGTTTCCCTCCAATGGATCTTCCTTAAATCCTCAAGAGGCAAGAAGTCCTGCTGAATTAGTTGCGCGAATCCCCTCCTTATTAGGAATAATGCTATTGATGGCGGCACACGAATAGGGTCGCCAGCCTTGAGCGGCCCTATTTTATAATCACCAGCCCGTACTTCAGGTATATCTCTCGAGACCGATAATCTAATATCTTGTTGGTACTCCATTACATCTATTATTGATCTAAATGACATCTATAATAAGCACTCTCGCTAGACCTATTTAATCCTATTAGCGCAACTCACATGATAATTAAGGCAGGGAAATACATTAATGATTGAATGTTTTAAAGAAAGAATCGCTAAGTGAATTATACATTATTGCCGCTGCTTCTCAGCGTTTAGTATTCTCCTTGTATAGTTTCGTGAATTTCTGCGCCTAGGGGTTAGATTCTTATGTGGCCTAGCCGGCACCTTAGGTGTTTGGCTCCTGACTTTCCCAGCCTTTGTTAATGAACCATGCGAACCCATGGAAGGTACGGCACCAGCGACTTAATAAACTTTATTTCGGCGGATCCAAAACCAAGTGCCAAAGCTAACATCAAGATAACTATAAATATTATATACTGACCTCCTCCCCGCCCTAAAGAGGCGAGGGTTCCCCGAGGTCTAGAGGGTTACGCCCCATTCACGGGCGCTACTCCACTATGATCCACGATGAAAGATAGTGGCTTTTTAATTGTTGAAACCATTACGTTTGCTCCTTTCTTCAGAATGTTTAACGCTCCATTCAGATCCGAATGTAGTTTATGCCCCATTGGACAATTAATGACTCCTCTTGGATGCCTCTTAACCTCAACACCATGATAAGCACAGTACCTAGAAGTATTATACTCAACGACCTCAAACACTTTAATGCCGTACTCCTGAGCCTTCAACTCAATGACATTCATTAACTTGCGGTAAGACCACAAGTTAACGGTGAACTTGCTTCCCCTCTCTCGGGCAATGTTGAGGGGGTAACCCAGATAGATGATTGAGACGCCAATTTCATGAAGCGTCCTTAGCAGGTGAGATGCTAAGTTTCTGTAGAGGTGGAGAAG
>JBMFVP010000015.1:0-31706 GCA_049965935.1 Thermocladium sp. | reverse complement strand
CCAATGAATATCACTGAGAAGCAATATCTTCATTTATCCCTCCCCCCCCCCATATATTATTGATATCCTCTGCCCTCATTTCTGACAATTAAGTAGTTCATGACTTAAATTTAACTTTAGTGAGTTTAAGGAGGTAAGAGCCTCCTCTTCTGCGAGGAGCAGCAAGTTTTCTGGAGGAGGTTGAGGAAGGAGGGGAAATTGCCGCCCTACGTGAACCACGTCTCCCCTCCAGTGTACTGGAAGGAGGATGAGAGGGGAAGTCGTTGCGGGTAGTGAGGCGGGACATGTACCAGGTGGATGAGGAGGAGCACAAGATAGTCCTGAAGTACTACGGACTGGAGATTGAGTTCATTGGTAGGTTGAGGCGGCACGGCAAATAGGGTAGGGCGGAGACCGCCAGGACGGGGAAGGAGGGATAACACGTGGTTAGTGGGGAGGGAAAGGCCATTTAGTTGAAAGGCACCGAAGGGCGATAGGGTTAGCCTCCGTAGACCTTGGGGTAAATGCCCTAGCCAGTATCGTCGTAGAGGATGGGGCCTGGTTACTGTATAAGGGCGTGAGGATAACGGAGGTCTACTTCCACCTCCAAGGGAGGATCTTCCAGATCCAGTCCCTCGCAGACAGGGGTCAGGGATCTAGGGGGAATTCTCGCCCTTCAGGCGGTGAGGAGGTCAGATAATTAAGCTTCGCTCTTGATTTTATACTTAGGTGAAGGTATTCTCACAATGAAGTACTCATCTGAATTCGTTACCTTAGCGCCAAATTCATCGGCTATTGCCATTATTTTATTCTTAATCGCGACGAGACTGCTATTGAAGAGCGGGGTGGAGACCCAACCCCTATCGCCCTGTATGCCTATTATTATTAATTCCCGTGAAGCATTGATTGCTTCCCTCACCTCCTGGGCCACATACCTAACATCATTAAAGGCAGCATGCGCAACCAACTCATCAAATGCTCCCCGCCTAAATGGCAGTAAGTGATTGACTGCTATAACTAAATCGCTTCCAATAGATTCAAACTCATTTAGGTAACGAACCACGGCGGTATCGAAATCACTGGTTACATAGGTAACGCTAATGCTTAGGGGTAGCCAAGCCTCTCCCATCACCGCTATACGTCCCCGTAACTCAGCCACGACTTGGGCCAGCATGCGTGAAGCAGGAAAGATCGAGTTAAATAATCTTTCCCAAAAAATCTTCTCCGCTATTTGGGTCCTCGCTTCCGGATATGCTTGAATCGTCTTCATTTAGGGGAATGAAATTGCAACATATTTTTATTGAATATATTATTGAAATAGTTCGAATAGTCTTAATTATTACGTTACCTCATGGATTAATTGCTAAATAATAGTATTTTATTCTGATAATTCAATAGATTAACTATGAATCTCTATAAAGTATCTGGTATAATAATATTGGTGGGAGCGGTTAGCTTCATTCTGGCAATGAATATAGCGGAGTTCTTGTTTCCAGGTTACAGCGTCTCTAGCAATTATATAAGTGACTTGGGCGCAATGTGCAGGTCCGGTTCATGTACTATAGTTCAACCCTCTTCAATAATATTCAATACCTCAATGATTATCCTCGGCATATTAATTATAGTATCATCCATACTATTGCTTAAATCGCATATATTCAAGCTATTCCCAATATTTTTTGCGATCTCCGGCATAGGCGCAATAATGGTTGGCGTATTCCCAGAATATACTGGCAGTCTTCACTCTATCTCAGCATTAATAGTGTTCCTCTTCGGGGGCCTAGCCGCAATATCATCATACAAGTTACAGAAGATGCCCATGAACATAATTTCCTTACTCCTTGGAATCATGACCCTAACCACCTTAGCACTATACATAGAGGGAAAATACTTAGGATTGGGGCCCGGAGGAATGGAACGTATGATAGTATATCCAGCACTATTATGGGGAATCATATTCGGTTCATATATTGCCGGTAGAGGCGACGGCCCCAAGTAATTTGCTTCCCAAGAGGCCAATATAGCCATACTGATGTAGAAGATCACCTAAAGCATAGCGTTACCATTAATTGGACACGCAATCTACGAATAAAATTAAAAACCACTATGCATGAATCCTACTGAAGCCGGGGTGGCCGAGCGGCCCAAGGCGCGGGACTCGAGACCCAGCAGCAAGTCATCCCGTCCCCGAGAGGGGGCCCGGGTTCAAATCCCGGCCCCGGCGCCAAGCTTAAGCCTAATTGCCTATCTTTATCATTCCTAGCTCCTCAAGCGTGGTGAGGTATCTCATTATTAATTCCTTATTGACGCTAGGATATTCATTCATGATCATCGTTATTAGGGAGCCAGTGTCGCTTGCGTATTCCATAGTTATCGGTATTAACGATAAGAAGAGGGATTTATTGAAATTCTCATCTAATATATCCATCACCCAAGTATTCGAGAGCAATTGATGATCTATTATGGGGCCCTTGAATAGTTTCCTTAAGTTCTCGCCTGGAGGATTATGAGGCTGCTGACTGGCGCCATCTATTCTTCGACGAGCATTCTTTAGCTCAATATAGTTGCTAATCAAGTCGCTATTTGGTTCCTTATATTCATTGATGCTCTTCGCCACGGCCGAAGCAATGCCTGTCAACATCTCTAGGCTTACCTTATCAAGCGTATCTAGGCTTGAGTGATAGAATTTATCGGGCCATTGATTAAGCATTACGGTCGGCATCTTGAATGATAGCAAGACATCGTGATCGCTTCCTGCTTCGTAATTAGATATATCCATTCGAATGCTCCATACCTTATTGGAATTATTGAATGTATTGACGGTGAATATTGACCTGAGAGACCTATATATTAATGCCTCCAATGGGGTCCCCATGAAGCTCGGCGGATTTATCTGTATTAAGGTGGATCCAGTAATGCTTTGATTTTCCCCAACCATATCGAGATTAACGAATGCTTCCTGCCTTAACTTGCTGCCTTTATCCAACATGAATGCATATGATCCCCAGTACTCCGGCACAAATATGTGAAGCGCCTTTGCTTGCTTGGCAACCAACATATTGGCCACCGTGCCGCTTAGATTATCGTTATAGGTCTCATATGGATGACAATAATGACTTACCACGCCAATGCCTGCATCATAATCGCCGGCCACTATTATAGGCATCTTAGCATTTAACCTATAACGGCTCTGAACAGTCATTGAAACAATATTACCCGTTAATTTGCCCACAATCTCCCTCGGTATCGACATGACCGGAATGCCATTCTCCTCCTCCTTAAGGAATAGACCCATGTATGGAAACGCCTCGCTTGGCGCATCTTCTCTATAGAGGAGGAGCCCCAAGGCGCCTGATTTAACCGCGTTCCTATAAACAGTGAAGGGGTTGCCCCTCGCTATAACTATCTTTCCATCGACATTAACCATGGGATCCTCGCCATCACCAACATAAACGGCCACTCCACGGACCTCGCCAGGTGGGCTATAGGCTGTTACCAAGAGTGGCGTGTCGTTAGTGGTTATTCTTTTTCCATTCCACTCGAGCTCGCCATATTCGAGATCCCAACCAATGGGGGCCTTGAACTTATCATATTCCCTATTATAATAATAATTAATGATTTCGTTGGGAACCCCCAACTCATCTAGTTGATCCTTAATGAACTCAGCCGCATCCTCGAGCCCACTGCTTCCCTGTATTCTATGATACTTAGCTAATTCCACCAATAATCGCAGCGCCAAGTCCCTACCGTTCACGTGTAAAGGGTAGGGAGTTTATGCATATAAATCAGACCTCTCGTTAAGCATGGCAGAGCGACTTAATTATACTTTCAATTATTTGAAGAAGATGAAAACTAGGAGAAATAACTTGACTTGAGGGGCAAGCGTTCCCAAGACCTTGAGGGTTACACCTTTATTAACGCTACTTGGTTGCCCGAAGCCTGCCCCTCAAAATAGAGGAGGATATATTTCATGGCGGTAAAATTTTTTTACTCAAGTAATTCACATCACTGCATGAGGTTACTGGAGTATAAGGGTAAAGATTTGCTGTATAAATATGGGGTTGAGAAGCCTCGAGGCATCGTCATTAGCTCTCCTGATCAAGTCGATGCCGGGCTTAAGTATCCTGTCTTCGTTAAGGCGCAGGTACCATTTGCTGGACGAGCTAAAATGGGTCTTGTTAAGAAGGCAAATAATGTTGATGAGGCTAAGGCTATATCCAAGGAGTACCTTGGACGCGTAATTCAAGACTTCCCCATAAGGAAGGTTTTACTGGAGGAAGGTTCTCCCATAAAGAAGGAGTACTATATATCTATGACTGTTGATAGAACCAATGAGCGATACCTAATATTGGCGTCTCCTGAGGGCGGCATAGATATAGAGGAGGTGGCTAAGGAGCATCCCGAGAAAATATTTAGGGGTGGTTTTCACCCATTCGCTGGGTTACGGGACTACTTGGTTAATGATTTAACGAAATTCATGGGCATAAGCGGGCCCCAGGCCAAGTCATTTGCAGCGGTCGTATATGCAATGTATAGGGTAATGATGGACTACGATGCGGAGCTCGTGGAAATAAATCCACTGGCTTTGACGGAGGATGGACGGTTCATAGCGATTGACGTGAAGATAATGGTCGATGACAACGCGTTATTTAGGCATAACGACATAAACGTCGAGGAGGAGGGCGACTTAACTAGGGAAGAATTAGAGGCTAGGGCGGCCGGATTCCATTATGTTGAGTTGCCCGGGGATATTGGGATAATAGGGAACGGAGCGGGCCTCACCATGGCTACGATGGATTTAGTTAAGGAATATGGAGGAGAGCCAGCTGATTTCCTTGATATAGGAGGAGGAGCAAGCCGGGATATCGTTAAGTCTGCATTGACTCTCCTGTTGAAGGATGCCAGAATAAAGGCCATTTTGATGAATATATTTGGAGGAATAACAAGGGGCGACGAGGTGGCCTATGGAGTTATCGAGGCAATAAAGGAGATCGGGGTATCTAAACCAATATTCATCAGACTTAAGGGAACTAATGAGGAGGAGGGACGGAAGATCCTTGCCCCACTAAACATTAAAATATATGATACTGCCGAGGATGCCGTGCAGGACCTAATCAAGACAGTGAGGGGTGGTAGGTAATGATACTGGTCAACTCTAATACTAAGGTAATAGTGCAAGGCATAACTGGAAGCGAGGGCTCGCGGCATGCTCAATACATGCTTCAATACGGGACAAAGGTAGTTGGGGGAGTTACTCCAGGCAAGGGAGGCCAAACAGTGGCTGGAGTGCCGGTCTTTGATTCTGTGGAGGAGGCGGTCGCTAAAACAGGCGCTAATACTTCAATAATCTTCGTGCCAGCTAGATTCGCAGCGGATGCAGCATTTGAGGCCATAGATGCCGGGTTAGGATTAGTCGTTGTAATAACAGAGCACATACCTATTCATGATGCATTACGATTCGTGAACTACGCTAAGTATAAGGGAACAACAATTGTTGGACCTAATTGTCCTGGCGTGATTAGCCCCACCATAAGCAAGGTAGGTATACTGCCCAACAGCATTTATAATAGGAAGGGGCCAATAGGAATAATATCAAGGAGCGGAACTCTAACATATGAATTATCGTATCTTCTATCCCAAGCAGGCCTTGGACAAAGCACCGTAGTGGGGGTTGGGGGGGACCCAATAACTGGCATAGATACAGTTGAGACTGCAATGATGTTTGAAAAGGATGAGGAAACCAAGTTAATAGTTGCCGTTGGAGAAATCGGCGGGGACGCCGAGGAGAGGCTGGCTAAGGCGATAATGGAGGGTAAAATAACGAAGCCCGTGGTTGGATTTATTGCTGGACGAACTGCGCCTCCTGGAAAGAGAATGGGACATGCCGGTGCAATAGTATCAATGGGCATGGGCACTTATGCTGGAAAGGTGGAGGCACTTAAGAACGCTGGCGTGCCAGTTGCTAAGACGCCTCTCGAAGTAGTGAAGCTAGTTAAAGAAAGATTCCATTAAGGTCCAGATCTGGTTTCTTTTCTACCTAAATCGTGCGTGTATTTGCCTCCCTTTATGTCGAGGAAACCATCGCTGAGCACCTTAACTAGCCTACCATTCATCCAATTACTAAGCAACTCCACATAGGCCTCGGCCGGCGTCCTCGATGTTATTACTGTGTCGAATCTCCTCTCGAGGGATTTCAATGTCTCAGTGCATTGAGTTATGAAGGGGCACCTAACGCAGTTTATGGTTGGCTCCTTCCCTGTAACCACTATGAATCCAGTCTTATAATCTATGAATGCGCCCATATTATTGATGACCCTTATTAATAGGTCGCCATTCTCCTTTCGAACTTGATAAACTAGGTAAATGCCGGCAGCGAGCTCATATTCCCCCTTGCCATCCTTAAGCCAACCGGATTCCAGTAAGACTGATAAATGATGAAAAAGCGTGGATTTAGGCATCTTCAATTTCCTCATCATATCTATGGGCCTAGTCACGCCGAAGTTTACCAGCCTCAAAATATTTATCCGAGCAGGATGTAGTGCCTTACGAAATGCCTCCTCGCTAAGCATTCTTATACCGTCCTCCTTACTATGCTTCACCACGGGTATTCTAATAACCTCAACATCGCTAAATGCATCCATTATACCACCGCCATTAATCCAGGAGCGGGGTTTATATTATCTCACTCATGAAGCAGCACTGCTTGACATCAATCTCTCCTCGTCAGCGTTCATAAGGATGGGGAAACTATAATTCTAAACTACCCATCTTGATGGGGGATTGGGACCTTAATCACCTTTGCGGCTCACTTGCTCATCCCGCTGGGCATTGCGAGGATTGGGAATTCCTATTTTCCAAAAATTGGCCAGCGAGACTTTATATGGCACACATAATAAAACTTTATCTGGTCACGAGAGGGGAGGTCTATCGTTTATTTTTTATCATGCTCACTGCAGTTAGCTGAATATCGGGGGCCCTCCCATATGGTCAATGATAGCTCACCATTATGATCACCAAGTTTCTCCCTTATCTCGCTCAGTATCTGCATACACATGGCCTCAGCAGTGGCATACTTGCCCTTAACGACCTTTGTCTCAACCTTAAATGGCCCCGTTATCTTGATCTTATCTATATCAGTCTCCGGAACGAGCAGCTTATAATTCCATTGAGAAGCAATTTGCCTCACTATTGAGTTTAATTCCTCGAAGTCCAATAAATAATCAAGAGGCCCAAGCCTATCCTTATATTCCACTTCCAATCTATATGTATGCCCATGCAAGTAATTATACTTATCACTGAACCCCGTGTAGTGAGCCGCCTCGAAGAACACATCGACAACCCTAATCCTCATGCAATAATTAAAGCAGTGATCATGTTTAAAATTTACTATTCATTACCATTACCCATGGCCATTAATGGATACACCCCAAAGGCTCTCTATTATTGAAGGCCATGAGAAGTTCATTCCTGGCTTGAGCATTAACGGCATATTTATCCCTTAAGGGGATGGGGGAGGCAATAATTAAAAAGTTAAGCGATGTCGGTAGCTAATGGATGTAGGTATTTTTCTGGCTGCGTTGGGAATAAGCCTATTAGAGTTATCCGAGGCTGGAGCAGTTACTGCAATTTATCAAGCGGCCTATAAGGGCTGGAGACCGATCCTTTACTCTGTTGCCGGCGTTGCAGTAGTGCTGGTCCCAACATTTATGGTGGGCAAATACATAGTGCTGCTGCCATTGCAATATGTCCTAGGGGTTTCCGCGGTAATACTCTTCTACTTCGGTTATAGACTGCTTAGGAGCAGTCGAAGATACTTCAAGGGCATTCGGAAAACTGGGGAAGAAGAGAAAGAGGGGGTTGGCGTGGTTTTCGCTGTATCGGCTACCGAGGCATTCGAGGCTGCTCTAGTCATTGTTGCATTAATACCTAGAAGCTACTTCTCCGCGCTTGCCGGAACATTGATAGCGGGGGGAAGCGTGGTTGCACTCACAATTGCGTTAAAGGATCAGATAGCCAAGATAAGGCTGCCGCACTTGAAGTTTGTGCTTTCCTCCCTTCTATTTAGCCTGGGAACAATGTGGAGCATCGAGATCTTCATGGATATAAGCGAGCTATTCCTATTGGCCTTATTCGTTATATGGCTAGGCATAAACTATGTATTGATAAAGGTATAACTATGAACAATTGAAAAGGCGGGCCCCTCAGTAAATAATGGGGACTTGCCTATCCTTGTTTTGCCTTTCTATCATCCATCCAGGGTACTGAGGCTTGGGTTTTGTCAATTCATTCAATTCATCCACTTGCCCAGGCTTTAAATTAACATCCAATGCGCCCAAATTCTCCTCTAACTGCTCCATTGTTCTCGCGCCGATTATAATTATTAGCTTCTTAGTCAATAGCCAAGCCAAGGCGACTTGAGCAGGTGTTGCTCCCTGTTGCTTAGCTATATCCTTAAGCTTCTCAACGACTTGCTGCGCAAGTACTGGATCGAAGGGTGGGAAAAAGAAGCCCCTATTGCCCATTCGAGTGCCAGGCTGTGGCTTCTCGTAATTAGTGTACTTACCCGTTAATATGCCTCCATGAAGTGGACTCCACACTAGGAGAGTCATTCCACTATAATCCAGGAAGGGAAGAACTTCATGCTCTATATCCCTATTCAACAATGAGTAATTCATTTGGGCCGTCTCATACCTAGCGTATCCCCGTTCCTCAACCATTGTTTGTAAAACCGCCATTTGCCACGCCGCAAAATTTGATACTCCAGGATAATTAACTAATCCTTCCTCCACTAATCTCTGCATTGCCTGAGCGGCTTCCTCAAGGGGAGTCAAGGTGTCCCATCCATGGAATTGGTAAAAATCTATCCAAGTAGTGCCAAGCCTCTCCAAACTCTTTCTAACGGCTATATTTATGTGATGCTTAGATAAACCTGTCTCATTTACACCCTGGCCAGTTCTACCTCGCACCTTGGTGGCTATTAGAACCTGCTCTCTATAGCCAGCTAAGGCGCGTCCAAGAAGTACCTCTGATCTGCCCTCATCATATACATCAGCTGTATCGAAGAAGTTTATGCCGGCATCTATAGATCTCTTAACCATCTTATTCGCTAATTCCTGGTCGACGCCGCCCAGTTTCCATACATTCTTTTCTCCAAACGTCATAGCCCCCAGCGCCAGAACAGACCCCAAAACTCCTGTCCTTCCTATTCTGATGTATTTCATGTTTCCCATAATCGCTTAACAAATTAATCAATTAAAAACATAACGTAGATCCTTACCTAAAAAGATGAATAAGCAACTCATTGATTGATTCACCATGACTTATTGAAATAGATTTAAAAATTGAGCTCAACAATGAAGCCAGTGAATGAAGCATACCTAGCACTAATTGTTGGAACATCTCTTCTGCGAAATGTAATTAATAATAAATCGCTTAAAAATGAGACCAAAGACTTAATTAATAAATCGCTTAACCAAGATCTTGAAGCCGACGCCAAGCTAAGGGCAGCGGCACTAAATAGTCGTATTCTCGATGAGGTGAGCAGCATTGCGTGCAGCGATCCGCATATGAGCGCAGAGATGAGCACTGCCATAGCTGTGAAGAGGTGGGTGGATCGCGATATTAATATTGACTTGATTTCAAGTGATACTGGAGCAGCGATATTTGCGGCGAATGCCTTGGCTAGATGCATCAAAATGAGGGGAGGCGGCATGAAGGTGACTGGGACGGTGATTATTCCGATTTTTAATTCAATTTCCTTTAACGATGCCTTGGGCAAATTCCTTGACGTAATGGGGAAGCGAATGGCTAAGAGACCAAGAAGCATAAATATTGTTGGAGTAACTGGAGGCCTAAAACTAGAAGCAGTGGCCGCGACTATAATAGCAATGCTCACTAATGCACGTGTGGCTTACTTAATGGAAAGTGGGGAATTAGTAATATTTCCATCCATACCGATTAAACTAGCTGAATTCATGCTTAAACCGGAGAAGAACACGGAGGAGTGGGAGGAGTTGGTCAGGGATGGATTGGCAGAGTACAAGGATGGGAAGTACTCGTTAATGAAGTGGGTAATGAATTTACTTAATTTAATCTCCTCGCCCTAAAGGCAAAGCTTTATCCCCTTTGAACTTCTTTACTCATTAATTACCCAAAGTGATACCTATTGACACTGGCCTTCACGTAAACTGGTTGCCTATACATGAATGATCTCACATAGATTAATCCAGGCCCCGCTAATGCAATAAATCTCCGCTCCTTGCTCGGCACATTTAATGACTCCAACACAAATTCATCGCTTCTCAGTATCATTTTAGTATTAGTCAATTGAATAATGGCATTATTTAAGTCCTCAGGCATGTGGGTGGCGAATATGACTGATATGCCCCTGCTCCTACCGAGCCTTGTGATCCTAGTCAAGTGACGCTCCATTAAAGCCTTCTCATCCTCGCTCCGAGCCTGCGGAAAGAATAAATGAGCTTCATCCAATAATATGGCCATTACCCTATCCCTATTGACCGCATGCTCTCTACCCATGTACCCATACACCTTATCCATCAATCTATAAACTATTAATCTCTGCTGTTGCGGAGATAAGTTAGCTAAATCAACCACGACATAGCCTGGTCCCAGTAATTCGTTATAAGGAGGTTCCTTCACAATATAGCCGCTAAACGATACATCGAAGAGGCCAAGTTCGCTTAATGCCAGGAATGATCTAACCATGTTCTCCATCGTGCTTACGTGAACCCCTATTACTTGAGATAATTTCTCGTAATTTAGCAGCATCCGTCCTCTATCCGTAACCCCGCTCTGACTAATTAAGTAGTTATATATTCCTTCAAACGTCAAGGAATTACCCATATTTTTCCTTATTTCCCTCAGCACGGCCCTATAGAAAATCCTAGCTTGTTGAGTCAATATATCTGTTATATTATATATCTGATTAATCACGGTCCTGGTCTCTAATGCCCAAGGAAATAACGATGCATTAAAGCTGCCCTTGTCCGTAGTAACGGTAAAATCAATCCTACTAATAGAGATATGCCCATCATGTCCATACTTTTTCCCCATTCCTCGCACCTTTACATGCTTGACTTGTATCCCCATTTCCACAAAGTTCTTCCTAAGGTATTGACGAATAATTGCCCATATAACGCTCTTCCTGGATTTTTTCCCTTTCTTCACTATACTTGAGAGAAAGCTTCCGAGAACCGGATAAATTATCCTCATGTTACTTATGCCCATCGCAAGATGGTGGTAATGGCCCACCACATCCAATGCAAGTACCGTGGCGCTCGTAGTTTTGCTTAACTCATAGGCGATGTTCTTCATGAGCATTGTCTTGCCGCTTCCCGTTGTTCCCACCACAAGCACATGATGCTTTAACGCATCGAGCGGCAGCATTACATCCTCATTAATTACTTCACCGGTGGGGAGCGATAATTGCCCTATAAGCAATCCAGAAACCGGTAAACCAAGCATATACGTCACTTCCTGCTTCTTGGGCTTCCTTACCATACCGTGAATAGGTGCTGGTCGCGCTGGAGGTCCGCAATTAATTGTTTCACCATTATCTCTGCACTCCATCACTAACTCAAGCGAGACTAATCGCGGAGTGAAAGCGAGCTCCATTTCAATCTCTTGATCAATGGAAATTACCGGGGTCTTTGCCACTGCATACACATCCTCCACATGTACCTCGGTGATTCGTGCCAGGAACCTTGAGCCTGAATCTCCGGGACGCGGCTCTACAATTAGGTATTGTCCAACCGATAAATCATCACCGCATCCGGTTACCATATAGGCAGTGGCTTCCTCGGCGGTTATTGAGCTAGCTACTTGTCTACTTATCATCCCTATGTAATTAGTACAATCTATCTTGCTGCTCATGACATTAACCCTATATCACGTATAGAGTTCTCCAGTTCCTTAAGTCCATCGTACGTGGGATTGAGAGGCGATAAGTTCCCAATTAAATGCATGGCTGCGGAGCTTAATTTACGTGATAACTTATCAGCTATAGAGATGGGAACTGCGGTGCCTGTTGGATCTATCATTGATGCTATTACGTCCATTTTATCAATAAGTAATTCCGCATCAAGGCTCTCCACTCGCACTACATGACGGAACTTGCCCATTGGGACAACCAAGTACCAAGCCGTTTTGCTGTATCTGTCATCTGTGGTTCCTATGGTGATTGGCCCCACCTTATATGCAATTCTATCTCCACTGCTTGGGCTGCCTATATTGAATGCTTGGCGTCGAGCAATCGATTCATCGTCGATATCCAAATTAAAGCAATGGGCTAGGTACTTGCTATGGCTTATCCGCTTTACTATTCCAACCACGTTTTTTCCCTTCATTGCATTAACCCTTTCCTCTATCAATGAATAATACAGCTTTGAGTAATCATTATTCATGCCCAACGCAGCCGATGTGGAGAAGAGGGGACCATCTAATAAAACAAACGCATTAGAGGGTGCTTGATTCAATAGGCTGGATTCCACATGGGATCTGATCTCTTCTCTAATGGCTTCATCATTAAACCTACCATCAAAAAATCTATTAATGTGACGTGACTTAATATAGAGGTAATTACCATAATGTGTTGCTAACTCATCGGTATCGCTAGGTATATACCTGAACTTAATACCCAGCCATTTTACTCCAGGTAATCCAGGAATCAATACGTGCCTCTCCCCGACTAAAGCGGCAGCCACTATATGAACATCGACGCCCTCTAATCCAAGAACCCTTGATTGACTATCAATGCCCCAGAGTTTTTCGTTTGATCCATTTCTTCTCTCCCTCGCTAGATCTAAAGTGGAGACTTCTATATTATCACAGGAGACTTTTACTCCGCTGTTCTCATTTATATCTATTAAGTCGGGTGAGGCATAGTCGCCCATGTTTTGCCCAATATCCTTTAAGGCATTAATCAATTGAAATAATTCTTTCACTGATCCACTAAATGCTTAATCCTCCTTAAAAACATGTTGCATATAATCCATAAATGGTTTTTCCCGAAAGAATATTATATTCTGAAATTCACATGTTCTAGCGATTAAACTCAAGGAACCGCCTTTTTTAAGGGGAAAATAAAGGTGGAGGATTCATTATTATTCGCTAAAATGCAGTGAATGCTTGCTAAAAATATCGATTTCGAAACGTTTTTATTAGAGACCATTATTGGGGGGAAACCCATGGATGGGCAGGAAGCTGTCAGGACACTACTTATTCTTGCATTGATGCTAGTGCTAATAAATTACGTTGAAACGATGGTTGTGCCTGCGCTGCCCAAGATACAGGACGACTTCGCGACGACGGCAACAACGGTGGGGTGGGTCACATCAGCTTACCTAATAGTGGGAGCCGTTGCTTCACCGCTTTTCGGTAAATTGGCGGATGTGTACGGCAAGAAGAGGATGTATATAATGGCGGTGGCTTTCTATATAGTAGCCGTGGGACTGGCGGGCTTCTCACCATCGATAGGCTTCCTTATAGGAGCCAGGGCAATTCAGGGACTGGGGTACGCTGTTTTTCCCATAGCTATAGCCATAATAACCGATATCTTCCCACGGGAACGCATAGCATTTGCGCAGGGAATACTAAGTGGTACTTTAGCCATAGGACCAGCGCTGGGTTTACTAGTTGGTTCCTACATAGTTCAAGACTTGGGATGGCAATACGCATTCCATACCGCGTTCATATTATCCTTAGTGGTTTTCTTCATATCCTTGAAGTACCTAAAGGAAACCGATATACGGAGCAAGGAGAAAGTGGATTACTTAGGAGCATCACTTATAGGAGGCGGCGTGGCCTCCATACTCATATACTTAACGCAGGGTCCAAACTATGGATGGGGTACTGCATCTCAATTGGCGCTGCTCTTCGTGGGCGCATCATTGTTAACAGCATTTGTGCTTGTGGAGAGGGGGAGGGAGGAACCATTGATTAAACTCGATCTATTCAAGATACGGAATGTCATGGTATCCAATGTCGCCGGTCTCATTTCGGGAGTGGGGATGTTCCTAATATTTATCGCTATAACATATTATGCTCAATTGCCTGCGCCGTTTGGGCTAGGGCTATCTATAATACAAACAGGTCTCTTAATGAGCCCCGTTGCATTGACTATGGCGTTAGTGGGGCCATTTGTTGGCAGGATAGTGGCGAGGAGTGGACCTAAACCGGTCCTAATTACTGGGGCACTAATTGGCGTCTTGGGGTTCTACTTAATGATGATTAATAGGGCATCATCATTAGCCTTGGTTGAGGACACTGTTATTGCATCGCTTGGACTTATATGTATAATAGTTCCCCTAGTAAATATGGTGGCCGTATCTGTTCCCGAGAATGCCAGGGGAATAGGGATAGGAATGAATACCCTAATACGAACTCTGGGGAGCTCTATTGGTCCGGTCATATCAACCGTAATAATGGACTCCTACGAAACCGTATACTTTACATTATTCAATGGTAATTTAATACCAATAGCGGTTCTTCCATCATCGACCGCCTTCAATTTGATATTTATGACCGGAATGATAATGATGGGATTAACATTCATAGTCTCCCTATGGACTAAGAACTATAGAGCCGCAGAAATAAATCTAGAGAAGCAAGTAGTTGCGGCCGCAGCCTAAGCAACCTCAGCGCTTTGTACCATCATCATGCATCAGCAGTGGTCTTACTCATCAATCCTTCCCTCTCCCCAGAAATCCTTGAGCGACTCGCTTATTGAGG
Source organism: Thermocladium sp. (assembly GCA_049965935.1). Lineage (GTDB taxonomy): Archaea > Thermoproteota > Thermoprotei > Thermoproteales > Thermocladiaceae > Thermocladium. The sequence goes on along the minus strand of JBMFVP010000015.1, from coordinate 16,979 downwards.
GTGTTTCCCCACCATGCGCGGTCAAGCGCTTCCTAACCCCTATTAATAACGGTATTCTAACGGATAAGCCGGTAACTAGTGCCTCATCGGAATTCAGCACTCTTAGCTGCCCTATCTCATCCCTGGACACGTACTCGCTTATTAATTCCACATACTTTAAATCAAGCGGATTTATTATCCTCTTGAATATTTGAGTCATGCATTGGCTCAAAGCATCTGGATCCACGCGTGACGGTCTCTGTGAAACTAGGCACATGCCTATGCCGAATTTGCGGCCTTCCCTAGCTATTCTAAGTATGGATTGTTTACTCATAGATGAGCCTTTGCTCGGCACGAAATTATGGGCCTCCTCTATTAATAGGAAAGTAGGTGGTATCAGTCTTCTCTTGGCTAAAGCGAAAACAGTATCCAGCACTACCGCAGTAAGTGCTTGTTGATCCATTATGTCCAGGGAACTCAGGTCCAGAACCTTTATTCCAGGGCTGGATAACATGGACTTAACATCGAGGAGTCTAATGGGTTCGCTTCCATAATAGTCGCCGTAACGTGTTATGAAGAAGGGCCTATTGTCAAAGAGCATTCGCAGCTTCACTGATAGGGATGAAGTGGCTATTTCACCTCCATAGCCCTTGGTTGCGGCATTCCTTCCAGATTCCACTATCTCATTTATTAATTCATCGATGGGAGTCAAGGGAGGCTCATCATATATGGAGCTATAGACCCAGCCCTCCTCTAATATCCGCCTTTGGGCATCGGTTAATCCATAATAATAATTAAGCAACTTAACTAGAACCCCCAGAGGCATTGACCTAGGATTCATACCGACCCTAGTGTATTGCCGAGGATGACCAAACCGCTTAGCGTAGTGTTTATCCATTGATGATACATCTACTTTGCCCGGTATATATATTGATACAAGCGATGATACCCGCTCAGCTGCCTCAATATCCTCCTTGCTGAGACCGCTTGAGTCTCCTGGGTATTGCATGGCCGAGTATTCTCCATGTGGATCAATGACCAATATGGGAAGCCCGACACGAAGGGTTAATTCCTCTAGAATGACTCCTGCCAACCACGACTTGCCGGCGCCCGTAGATGCCAATATTGCACAGTGATGAGTTACTAATTTATCTGGATCAAGCCGGGCGTGAACATGTGATCCCTTTATGGTGCCTACATCAAGCGATGATTCTTGACTAGAGCCTAGCAAGGTTTCTATTAATTTGTCATCTGCATCATACACTAAGCTATACGTTCTAAGCGGCTTATCTATGTGAAGTAGTCTATTCTCCTTGAATTTACCTATTATAGATAATGAGGCCGTGGTAGACGTGGATATATACTCTAAGTCAAAGCCATACTTCCTTAACTCATCCATTCTCTCCTTGCTGTCCAGCTGTGCTATCATCCTCTCATCCGATAAGTAGTTCTTCCTATCAATGGAGACAACACGAGATAAGATGGGGTACTCATCGTCGATCACCACAAATTTACCTATCCATACATCATTCTCGGCATCCATGAATATCCTCATCTTAGCTCCCTTGACTCCATCAACATCATAGATAACTCCTAGGTAATTCACTGGTGAAGGAAGATAATGATCCCGTATTAACCATAACGGATAAACCGAAAAGTACTAAGGCTGAGACTCAAGAGCGATTATTGCTACATAAAATATGAAATTCTCCTCCCTTCAGGAGTGGTTTGGTTTCCCGGGGTCTTGGTTATCTTTAATGTAAGGCCGCTCACTTCCCTCCTTGCTTCCGCTAGCATTGCTGGAGTCTACTCCCGCTCCCCATTAAGAGCTACTCAGCGAAATAACGGCCTACACAAGCATCAAAGGCCTCACCCCTACCATAAAAGGCGAGACTTGCTGCTTGCTTCATCATGATAATATAGAGTAAAGCTATTGCGCAATAACGTAAGGCTTATAGAATCAAGATAAATGTTAATCCATGAGTTACACTGAAAAGGCGCGCAATCTTTTCCTGAACACAGGAACCAGGTTTCCTCCAAGGTTGATATGGAGCATGGGGCTCCTAAAGTATTCCGCTGCGAAGGTAAATAATAAGCTTGGGTTACTGGGTGATTTAGAGGCTAGTGCTATAATGGAGGCGGCGAAGGAGGTAATGAATGGCAAACATGATGATGAAGTTATTCTTGACGTATTTCAAACCGGCTCGGGCACTGGATTAAACATGAATATAAATGAGGTAATCGCCAGGCGGGCCAGTGAATTGAGTGGTATAAAGATTCATCCAAATGACCACGTGAATATGAGTCAATCATCTAATGATGTGGTTCCCACCGCTATCCGTGTGGCTACAGTAGTGGAGGTAAAGAATAGACTAGAGCCGGCCCTTGATACCATCATTTCATCACTTCATGATGCATCCGAGAAATATGGTAATGTAATTAAGGCGGGTAGAACTCATCTGAGGGATGCGTTGCCCATAACACTTGGACAGGAACTATCTGCTTATGAGGATGCATTCATCCATAATGCTAATTCAATTAAGTACTTGCTGGAGGATGTTAAGGAACTGCCAATTGGGGGAACCGCTGTGGGAACCGGCGTAAATTCTCATCCAGAATTCGGGGGCCTAGTTATAGAGGAGGTCTCATCCAGCACCGGCATAAGTTTCAGAGGAGCCAATAAGTTCAGGGCAATGCGGTTAATGAGCGATATAGCTATGTTAAGTGAGGCAATAAAGATTATTGGCATAAATTTGTATAGATTAAGCCAGGACGTTAGGCTAATGTTTTCCGGCCCATTTACTGCCTTGAACGAGGTAGATTTACCCACTCAAGCCGAGGTAGCGGGTAGTAGCATAATGCCTGGAAAAACCAATCCAGTGACTGCCGAGGCGGTTCTTCTTGCGTCGTCTCAATTAATTGGATTAGCGAATGCCGTGTCGCAAGCATCAATGCTAGGCGAGTTTGAGCTATCCATGGGAATACCATTAATAGGCCTAGACGTATTAAGCCAAGTTAATATAGCCGCTGAGGCTTTAAGCAAATTCGCTAAGCTGGTCATTAATGGGTTGCAGCCTAATATAGATATAATGAAGAAATACGCGGAGAGCAGCCCAGCTCTGATTACTTTAATATCGCCGATACTGGGATACGATAAAGCAGCGGAGCTTGGTAAGGCAATAATGCGGGGAAAAAGCATTAGAGAGGCGATGCGGGATGCTGGACTAAGCGAGGAGGAGATCGACGAGGTGCTGAATGTATCTAAATTAACTAGGCCAGGCATAATAGGCAAGTAATGCTTAATTGAAACCCAAGAGAGGCCATCATGTACCTATATATATGTTATCCTTATTCCTAATTATTCGAGTCCGCGTTCTTTTATTGGGAATACAAGGCCTACCGACAATCGTTATTACCCTATCATATATGTTTGACCCAGTCCTCTTCAGTGGAACCGCGATGCATTCATTCTTGAATATGCCGGGCATCATGGTCTTAACATCAACTAAATCACCTACCTTATACGGCTTCGGTAATTCCCTTGCTGGAATTATATCCATGGCATCCTTTCCTGGAATTAGACCTAGCTGCAGAGACCTTGAGAGACTTGATAAATGGGACCAAAAATCATCCCAGGACTCCTCATTAATTGGATTGCGGCCCCTCTTATGATGTAGGTACTTTTGAATCAATAGCGGATACTTGATCCTATCAGTCAAGCGAAGCGCCTTAACTAATGAACCTATCTTCGCCATCTCTTCATCATTTAATCCAGGTAACAATACGGGCGAAATTATCACTTGCATCTTGGTATTACGCAAGAGGTAACCAAGCTTTCTCAGCACTGCATTAATATCATAATTCCTACTTCCTGAAAGCCTACGCGCGAGGGGTGGTAGTAAAGCATCAATGCTTAGGTTTATCCTAGTTAATCCAGCTTCCCATAATTCCCTTATGCGTTTCTCGCTTAACATAAATAATCGCGTCTGCATGCTTATCTTCTTAGTTACCTCACTGATCCCCTGTACTAAGTCGACTAGGAATGGGTAATTACCGGGATCCCCCATGCCATCTATGTGAGCCTCCACGTCAACCTCCTTATACTTAGCCACCTCATTAACTGCATCAATTAAGGCATTTGGCCTAACCATGTACTCCGCGGCCCTAACCCTTGAATTAGGTCCGGCATTAACTGAGCAAAATATGCATGATAATGAGCAAATAGATGTTGGCCTAACCTCTATTATATTAGTACCCCTATCTATTATCCCGAACGCTAAGGAACCAACCAAGGGGTACTCCTCATCTATTTCCATAAGCCTGCTTGAGATCGGCAATTGCCCACTCATTACTGCTCATTTTTTCCTGTGAATATAGGAGTAGGATTTATATTTTCTAGCATTAACCACTTAAAAACAACAGAGATCAAAAATGACGATTAGAGTATTAGAGGGAATGATTGGGAATAACCATTTGCCTATCCAGACCATGGCGCTACTGCCTAGATCTGCATTCGATGAATTGATCAATTCTCCTCTTAAATACGAAGTGATGAAAATACTCGCTAATGGGCCGGCCACAGTAACTGAGGTATCTGCTAGGCTTCGCTTATTAAAGGGTGCCGTGCATAGACACATTAAGTCCCTCGAAGAATTAGGATGGATAAGGCAACTAAACGCAAGCGAAACAAAGAAACTAAACTTGACTAGGGAAGCCAATAGGATATACTATATACCCACCGCGCTCGTCTATCTTGGTTACTTAATTGAGCATGACAATGAAAATACTATAATAAAAATGTTAAGCGATTATGGGGCATTCATTGATTCCAGAAAAGGCAAATTCATACTGAGGACCCCCACTGACCGCAAGCCGCTATGCGAGAGCGAGTGCCCTGAACATCAATATTGTTCTGATTGGGCATTAAGGATGGCTAAGCAATTCAAGATAAACATGAACCAGGATCCAGCCGAGTCGGCCGATTCCCTAATATTAAGGCTGCTTTACTCGATAGCTATGAGGGAATTAAAGAATAACATGAGCAGGAATCCATTATTCATATTCAGCACCAGGTTTGATAATATATATAGGGAAAAAATGGGTTCCCCCATCTAAAATAGTGATTAGGGAAACGCCATTTACTTCTGTTTTGAACATCGTCCCATTATTCGGAGAAGCTCCATCGCTATGCCGAGACCCTTTCTAACATCTGGGTCATTTAGTGCACTCATTAAGCCGAACACTCCATTAACGGGCTTAGCATTTGATAGAGTCTCCATATTGAGGCTCTTTCCCATGCATCCCCCTAATGATTGAATTGTGCCCTTGAGGTTAATTATGTCCTGCGCATCCAATTTGTTCATTGCCTGGAGGGATCCATCCATGAGAACCGATAGTAATCTAAATAGAGCGGGTTCTTGGAATAGATATTGAATTATTTCCTCGAATCTATTTATTATGAGCATTAGTGAATCAAGGGCGCCGCTTCTCTTTAACTCGATTATTTGGTCGAGCAATCCCTTTAACTCATCCATGTTATCCGTTAACATTCCTATCATTTCGAGGAGCTTCTCATCCACATTCTGAGTTTGGGTTGTTTCTGCCATCATCATCACCTACATCGTGGTCTTTAGCCAAGTTTTGTAAAAGACATCCTTTATAAGCTTACCCAGTGGCGATGTCAATATGCTGTAGCAGCTTCCCATCCAGAGCGCCTTGTTATTATTCATATCTAGCTTTATATCACAGTTAAACATTAATCCTAATTCGCCATAATCCATTGCGCACGTCATTGCATTTATTTGTGCAGGATCAATGGGTTGGCCAAGTAATTCGCCCGCGATGGCACCGGCGCTAGCTAGTGCCGTGAAATGCACAGGCACGCCAGCCGTGGGGAGGCCGATGACTGGCATTGAGTGTTCCCCGGGTAGGTAAACATCGTCGAACTTGGGACTCCTTCCCGTGTATACATTCGCGGCCGTCCATTTACCCATTGGGGTATCCACCACGAGGGAGGTGCCCTCAAATGGCTTAGGTAGTCTGGCTGGAGGTACCACAATTAATAAGTCGTACTTGACTTTATCGCTCGTCAATACCACTGTCTTGTTCTTATCATCAACCTCCACGGGCCTTGCATTGCCTATATAGTTTATTCCCTTATTCTGGAAAACATCCATCGTTATCTTGACTGCCTCTGGGCCAAGGGGTTGTATTGGCTTCTCAAATGGATGAACCAGCGTTAGATTAACTTTATCGCGTATACCGCGCTTCCTGAATATAGTATCTAGTTGGCCAATTATCTCAAATGGATAAACGCCGCACCTATATAGTGGTTCCGGCGTGAAAACCACTACATTGCCGCCGGTGAAGCTCCTTAATGCCTCCTTCAGTTTCAGAGCCCCCTCGAGCGAGAAGTTGTGGTATCCCACCCCTAAATTATAGGTCTTAAAGTCGTTTTCTATTCCTAGGCTTGCTATTAAGTAATCGTAATTGAACTTACCCTTATCGGTCTCCACTGTCCTATTTTCCGGGTCCACTTTAGTCACAACGGCTTTCACATACTTGACGCCGCGCTTTCCCAACATGGAGAGAGGAAGCTGGGCTTGAGCTGGATCTAAGTCGCCTAACGCTATATTGACTAGAAGTGGTGGAAGCAAGTAATAATCAGTATCATTTATTATGGTTATTTCCACGTCGACCCTTCCCCTTAGACGCTCAGCCAACTTCTTGGCGGCAACGACTCCCCCAACGCCGCCGCCCAGGACGAGGATTTTCTTAGCCATGAATCACTTTACAAAAAATGTTTATTTTAAGTTTTTCCACCGTCGTTCCCATTATTTTTATCGAGATAAGCCAATACAAAGCATGGAGTATCCACCGGACATGCACCATTTGAAGCATTTCGTATTTTCTCAGCTGTATCTAGACATTTGCCCAGGCTCCTAACCAGATTTATTAATAATCCAAGGCCCTTTCTAACATAGGGATCATTAAGGGCCTTCACCAAATCAACCACTCCATTTATTGGCCGCGTCTCATGCGTTACGTTGGAGGAAACACCATATAATGCACATAGAATGCAAGATGTAGCTTCCTGTAGAGTTAACTTTAGTTCGTCCTTATCCATTTGATCAATTACGCCGAGCAAGTACCCAAGTAATTCATCGCTTGTAGGCATAAGCAACCACCATACCAGGACTAAATATTGTTTTCCACAGAACCTAAAACTATACTTCGCTGGAGGCCTAAAGAATGAATTTATCGTTCCATTATTATTGGCCTCTCTCAATAAAGTAATAATACTCGCCCATATCTCTTTGGGCTCTATCTAGTACTGAACCCTTCTTATTGAAGCGCGGCCTACCAGTGCTGGAATCCCTTCTAAAAGTCATGTCCTGCATCTTCAAGAAGGCATTCATGCTAGTCCTTAAATCGGCGGGAGCCTCTGCTACTCCGCTTTTTCCAGGTTCTCCATGAAACACCATGGCTGCAGTACTTACTCTATCCATCATGGTTATGTCGTGCTCCACAACAAAGGCCAATGACTCCTTCTCAGTTATTGTCTTTAGCAGCACGTGAGCTATCTTCATTCTTTGCTCCACATCAAGGTAAGCCATGGGTTCATCGAATACATACACGTCGGCCTGACGAAGCAAAGCAGCCGCTATAGCAACCCTCTGCAACTCACCACCACTCAACTCAGAGAGAAGCCTATCCCCCAAGTGAAGCAAATTCAATTTATTCATTACTTGATTCAAAGCCGATTCATCATTCCTGATCCTGGCAAGAACCTCCTTGACCCTGCCCTTGACATATATTGGAATGGTCTCTATGTATTGGGTTTTATGAACTACCTTAAGTCCCTTACCATAAAGCTTCTCCATATATGATTGCATCTCAGTTCCTTTAAAGTACTGAATAATAGCAGCCTCACTGGAATTACTTGAACAAAGATTAGGCTTTATCTCTCCACTTAATATCTTTGCAATAGTTGTTTTACCCAACGCATTCTGGCCTATTATTCCTATAACCTTTCCAGGCCTTAATAGGGGCAATCTAAACAATTTAAAGCCGCTTGGCCCATATTGATGAATACATTCCCCTTCGAGCTCGGCGGGCGTATTTATTATCGTTATTGCGTCGAAGGGACACTTCTTTATACATATGCCACACGCAGTGCAGAGGTCAGTTATAACGGGTTTCTTTATTTCTTCGTCAAAATAAATGGCTCTCTTCCCCGTTCTAACTAATGGGCAGAACCGAATACATTCCTGGGTACACTTCTTGGGTTGACATCTATCATTATCCACCACTGCTATTCTACTCATTGCAATTCACCTCATATCGCATTGCCTTAAATATTATTCCAGGAACTAGCAAGCCTCGCCTTGACAGGCAGAGAAGAGATCAGCAACTACATGCCCCCTCTTGAATTTTAAAAGCAATTAATCCTCGGCTTCTCCGCCGCGTTCATCCTCATATAGATTCTCAAGCAATTGCTTCTGGTAGTCCTCTATCATCTCCTTCTCTTCATCAGTTAAATTCTCTTTCTCTTCCTCTACAACGGCTATCTTTCTATGCTTATCCTCGCTTATCTCTTTTTTCTGAACATATGCCGACTTGGCTTTAGCATCGATCTCCTCCTCATAACCACACTTAGGGCACTTCAGCAATTGTTTTCCATTCTTACCCTTAACGGGCATCATTAGCGTACCACATCTGGGACAAAATCTCATTGGCATCTTACCATTGCTTCCCCTTTAAAACCTTTCTCTGAACTAATATCCCAACATGATCCGTACATTATAGCCAATTCCCGAAATATGGGATCCCTATAATGATACACTAGCCGAAATCGAGTGATCTAAGCAACTTCTAGTTAATTAAAATTATAATACCTAAAAGGCGATTTACCTTTTCTTATAACCTGGCTGAAATCCTAGAATTCCTCCTCCCATTCCGATTCAAATTCCTCCTCCCATTCCTCTTCTTCATCCCATTCTTCCTCCATTGCCAAACGAGCCATATTACTCACCATAGCATTATTGACCAACTGCATTTTAAAAGCATTGCTCTGACCTACCACCCACGCTAAATTATGAATTCCTTGAATTAATTAAATCCATTCTTCTAAGGTTGATCCTTTTCCCATGCTCACTGATCAAACTCGATAATAAAACAAATGACTCAACTCATAAAAGATAGAATAATTAGATCTCAAGACAAAAATATTTAATTCTTTAGGTTTAAGGGGTGAAAGTTCTATCCAGTGAGAGAATACCTCACAAGAATGCGTATATTATATGAATTGATTTGGCCTTGACTGTTGATGCTGGGTCTGCGCCCCTGGCTTGGGGTATCCATGCTTGTGGAGGATTCTGCCGTAACTCCATATATGGAGGCAAGGATGCAGGCAGGAAAGCTCCACGCAAGAACTGAGGCAATTCGCTGCTAGTTTCTTCCCAAAATACTTAAATATCCAGTTTATTCAAAATCATTTCTTCACGCTATGAAGTTGCTCTTAACCAATGATGATGGCGTGGATTCACCTGGCCTACGGGCATTAGCTATGGAGCTTCATGAAAAACGGAATTACATCAATGTGGTTGCGCCAGAAATCCAGCGGAGCAGCATTGGCTCGGCCCGCACATACGATAAACCCCTTAGGCTAATTCATAGATCCCTGGGCTACTCCATGGATGGAGTCTACACTGTTGATGGAACTCCAGCGGATGCTGTCTTCATAGGCGTCAATAAATTTAAGCCGGACATAGTGATAAGCGGCATTAATCTAGGGGAAAACGTGGGATTAGAGTCTCTCTTCATAAGTGGAACAATAGGAGCCGCCATACAAGCATCACTCATGGGAGTGCCTGGCATAGCCGTATCAGTAGTGGTTCCCCAGGACAAGAAATTCATTAATTCAGGCATACCCATAGAATACTTTAAGATGCCTAGCCTAGTGGCCGCCACAATAATCCAAAGCATTGAAGATGCCGGATGGTTCTCTGGAATCGATGTAATAAGCATAAACTCGCCTGATCCATCTACCTGGAGCGGCGAGGTAGTTATTTCGGATATGCTAAGCAGAAAATTATTCAAGGAAGAATTAGTGGAGGCAAATGATCCACGAGGATCCCCAATTTATTGGAGGTGGGGCCATGAGCTTGAGGAATTGGATCCCAATAGCGATGCATATTGGTTATACAAGAGAAATGCAATAGTGATTACCCCCATATCACTAATTAATGATAAAAAGAAAATGGATTTACCGAGGTTGTTCAAGACACTAAATAGAGTTGGCGGCAAAATAATAAATGCCATTAACTACTAGGTATATCCATTATTAAGCTCTTTTCCGACGTATACGTCTAGATTTAGATATAATGTATAACATGGCTAACCATATATCTATTTTAAACGATTATTATATTAGCATAAACATATGTGTCATTCCCATGAAGTGGTCAATTTCCGGACTCGCGCTGATGCTGGTGGTGACGCTTATGGTCACTGCATCAGCGCTTCACGCAACTGTATCCAATAATACACTTACTACTCAGAACCAGCCAGTAACCGTACAGCTGCCTTACTATGCGGAATTAACTTACACCGACATAATAAATCAAACTAGTACTGTCTCGCTTCAGCCAGGCCAGGCAACGACTGTACAGGCACCCTTATCGCCTGGGCCAGGCTACGTGATGAAGTACCTAGAAGTATACTTCCCAACACCTACCCCAGCATTGACTATAAGTGGTGCCGGCGTGTTGGTTTCTCAGAACCAGTATGGAATGATTACATCGGCATACACCACTAACTCTAGTTTGACCATAACTAATAATGGTCAAACCACGGTCAATGCAACAATAATAATTAGCGCAACATTTGCTAAGGAGGACTATATACCATTAACTCCTCAAACGAGTACCATCAATATAACTGCGCCGGACTACACGTTCCAATATGTCACTGATCAAATAGTTAAATTAACAATTGACAATAATGCTCCATTCGAATTAGTCAATGCTTATCTTCCGAATGGAACATCGCTCTCACAGCTAGTTGATAATTGGTATCAGAACGTGACTTACTTCAAGATAGAGGAGAAAGCCCTACAGCTGGATATGTCTAAATTACCGCCGGGCACCTACTCAGTAGATATAGCATACGGGGCACAGTACCAGATGCCGAGCGCTATGTTGGTTAAGGGAACCCAATTCTTCAATGCAACTGTGTCGCCCAAGAGTAGCCTAGTAGTGTCATCTTCGAGTTTTGGAGTGCCTGCTGGATGGAACTTGCTGGGCTACGTGGCTGTGGTATATACCGTAGAACCACTGGTGGTAGGGCAGAATCCAGTTAAGTTCCAAGTAATAGCCAATAGGGTAATGCCTGTATATACATTGTTTAACTTAATAAGCGTGGCTGGAATAACATATATATTGCCTCCATTCATAAAGTTCGCTCCAGTGATAGGAATATACGTAATATACGATAATGTATTCAAGGTGCAAAACCCAACCTCTTCACCATTAACTGTAACCTATATGCCAATACTATATAAGCAAGTTGGCCAATGGCAGAATGGCAACCTAATGGTAACCGTTGCTCCAAGTGATATAAGCAATGGGCTATGGACATCCCTAGTAGTTCAGCTTCCGGAGGTAGGTTATATACAGAAAATAGTGACCCCCAGCGGCGTATCATATGGTGGATACACCGATTCTGAATTGCCGTGGGGATCAGTGGATCGCTTAGTGTCAATATCGCCCACCCGTCATGAGGCATATATAGCCGTAAGTACCCTTGGGGTCAATGAACCAGGACAGTATGAGGTATACGTGAATTGGGCCCCACTCCAAGTGCAATTAATTAACACGAATGGGAAGCCTGTTAAGGGAGCTACCGTAACTGCGACCCAAGATGGTGTGAACTATGGGCCAATATCTGTTGGCGCTAATGGAATAGCATATGTTCCGATAAAGTCACCTGATCCAATACAATTCACGGTATCATACCAAGGCGCGCCTGTGTATATAGGATACGTCAATACATTGACTAATCAACCAATAACTCTACAGCTAGGCGTGTATAATGTAACGGTGGTAGTAGAGGGAGAGTTCCACCAGGCTTTAGGAGGAGTCAACGTAACGCTTTACAGGATAGGCTATGGACCAACATATAGTTCAATTACAGGTAATGCTGGAACAAGCAACGTTAATGGAGTCCTTGCTGGCACTTATCAAGTGACTGCACAGCTCCGCTATGCCAAATACACTAAGGTAGTGCCAATAACTAGCGCGGGTAAGCCGATAATAATAGGAACTGACATATTGACTGTATTTGATGGAATGCCTATAACCACGGGAGAAGCATTGCTGACGGCATTAGGATTCGGAGGAGCTGGGCTGCTTTTCTATGCAATAAGCGAGAATAGAAAAAGAAAGAACATAGAAGGACCTGATGTAGAGAACGTGTAAGGTTAAATCATTTCTTATTGCCCAGCATTATTCTCAATTCCTTCATTAAATCTATCATTTTTTCTGTATCGGGGGTCATTACCTTAAACTTATTATGAAGCAGCATCAATGAATTAAATCTCTTATTTAGAAACCTCATTTCTGTCTCTAGTCTTTTTTCGCTTATTCTGCCTAGTCTATTTCTGATGGAGTCGATGTGTCTATATGTCTCCCTATCCAATTTAACGAGCGCATCCCTGATCATGGTTCTTAGGCTCCCTAACTGATCATCGCTTAGCTCGATTACTGCGTATGAGAATTCTATATCTCCTTCCCCGCTCACTTTTGAGATGATCTTATCCTTCAATGACATGAGGTTCCTCTCAATGCTAGCCCTACTCTTCCAAGTAATGATTGCATCACTCGTTATAGCCAATGCATTCTCATCGCCTATATTCCTCAGCAAGTAGTCCAATGCATCCTCGTAATTTGTGTTGATCAATATGAGCAACATACTATGAGTGAACATATAAGCATTTTTAAGGAGTGGCCTTAGCATGGCTTGAGGGGAAAAGTTATTGTTTCTTATATGGATCCCCAACTAGTCTCTCTAATACGACCTCCGTTGTCCTAATAATCGCATTAATCATGGAGCTCAGGGGAAGCGAGGGAGAAGCGGAGCCGCGTCTAGATATATACTCGGAATTATAGGGAAAATGAATGAAGCCAGACATCGTGGGGATCCCTAATGTTGAGGAGTAGTGGAGACCTAAGTACATAACATAATTACATAGATACGTTCCAGCATGATACGATTCCCGAGCCGGTATGCCAACATCACGTAACTTACTTACAATTGGCTTTATGGGAAGCGTGGAGATATAGGCGAGAGGACCATCTTTAATTATCGCTTCATCATCCGCATAGTATTCATCATTGTCCTTACCATTAGCGATATTTAATGCAAATTTCTCTACATTAATGATGGAGTTACCAGGCGCTAGACCCATGCCTATATATACATCCGGCCTCTCATTGCGTAAAGCATCAAGCAGCATTGCCTTAGCACGTGAATATGATACTGGTAAAACTAGTCCCACTAATTCAGCTCCATTTATTACTCTACCATTTATGTTTCTTGCTATTAATCTAGTGGGGTTCTCATCGTCGCCGCCGAATGGTTCAAAACCTGTTATTAAAATCTTCACCATTAGCTAATATAATCCGAAAGAAAATATAAGCATGTCGCATTCATGGAGGAACAAGAATAGTATATACGATTTTTTAGAAGTTAATATTTGGGAAATAAGGCTTAATTAACTTCTATTTCGAAGCCATTTTTTCCATTTTTCTTTGTTAATTCAATGGTGAGGACCCCATTCCTATAGGTTGCCTTAGCCTTGCTTGGATCCACATTAGCGGGCAAATTAACTTCCTTATAATATCTCCTATCATTGCCTTCAGCTGATACTATTAATTTATTTCCATCAACCTTTATCTTTATTTTATCCTTATCTATCCCTGGCATATCCATGACTACCTTTATCTTATCCCCATCATCAAATACATCTGTTAAGGGTTCTATGTCCTCACTAATCACTGGAGAGCCTCGCTCGCTCCATGGCTTAACATTCCCAAACTCCCGAACAATTGGCTTACCATCGGGTCCCATGGTTATTTCAAACCCATAATAATACATATTTGGCTTCTTCGCGCTTCGTTGCTGCTTCTCTGCTTGCCTAAATAGTTCATCCATTTCCTTCTCTATCTCTGTCTCAAAACTATCCATGAACTTCCTTAAACGATTCCACCACTTATCAAAATCGTCGAACTCAGACATATTTGATAACGCTTATACTCCTTTTTTAAACCTTATGGAGCGATATATGTAAAGACTAGAAATATGTCTGGCTCTTCAAAATTGAGGAGGGGACTGGAGTGAATGTTGGCATTTATAAATAAGTTTTTAAATTGCTTGACCCGCGCTTATGGTTATGAAGGTAGGAATACTATTCATTGTCTTATTAATGATGGCGGGAATTGTGCTAGGGGTCCAGGGATGGAGCATAAAACAAATATATACGAAATCTGTCACGATACATGCATTAGCAGTCACCAGCAATAATAGCGGTGCTGTGATAAATATAACAGTAACCGCTATAACTCCCGGCTCGGGCAATATATATGTTGCAACTTCCCCACTACCAATAGGAGAGGGAGGCTCCTTCATATCATCCAGCCAAATGGCTGCAATAATGGCTGCATCCATGGCTAATATCCCATTCACTAGATATGACTTTTTCATAAACTCTACGTCTAATACGCTTGAGATTGGCGGGCCATCGGCGAGCGGCTACATGACCGTCGGAATATTCTCTTTACTGGATAATAGAACCCTCAATTCATCGGTAACCATGACCGGCATGATAATGCCTGATGGAACTATTGGACCGGTGGGAGGAATACCGGATAAGATAAGGGCGGCGGCCAGCATGGGTTATAAGGTAGTTTTGGTTCCATATGGGCAGCAAATATATACTTCGCCTACGTCCTCCCCGGTTAACTTAATATCATTGGGAAAGCAGTTAGGGGTAACGGTTATCCCGGTTAGCACGATTTATCAAGCTGCTCATTACTTGACCGGCGTAAGCCTACCTCCAAATGAGACATTGAGTCTACCGGCCCAATACATAAACATGACCAGGTACCTTTATGAGACCCTCCTCCTAAATAAAAGCATTATACCAAATGGCACTATTGAGACAGCCGAGTACTATGCCAACCAGGATAATTACTATACTGCCGCTAGTCTACTTTATAGTGCATTAATAAATTATTATCAATCCAAGTTCTCCTCATTAACTTCATCACAGATAAGGAATGAAATAAATAGCATTAATTCGACCATTAATAATTACTTGGACTTGCTTAATCATACAACAGTGACCAGCGTCAACATCGATGTAATGGTCGGCATGTATGATAGAATCTATCAAGCACAGCAATTGCTTAATCAATCGGTCTCTGATCTAGGTACAGGGAACATTCAGGATGCGGCATCTAATTTATCCGCTGCATATGTGCGTGTCGATACGCTGCAGTACTGGTATGCATTGCTTAAAGGAATAAGAGGTGGATATGTTATACCTAGGCAGTTACTATATAAGGTGTCTCAAGATTACTTGACATACGCGGAATCAACTGTGACTTACTTGTATTCATTAACTCAGGCAGAGGGTTTATCCGCGTTTTTCGCCGGCGATATAAATCAATTACTAACGGAGGTAAGCAATGCTCAGACATACTTTGGCGAAGGCAATTACTTAATGGCGCTAAGCAATAGCTTGGATGTCATATCTGAGACCAGCACAATGCTTCATTTAATATTCATGTCCTCTCAATCAACTTCATATGAAACCGGCTTATTAACTATTGTTAGGCAATTAGCTCTCTACTCCACAAGTAGGTTAGAGGCGTGCAATGCTACCCCACTTCTTCCGCTTTCCTATATACAGTACGGCGATTATTGGTATAGCCAATTTAATTCCACTAAAGCAAACTCTACGATCCTGGCCTCCAATTACTTCAATAATGCCCTTAACTTATATGAGATGTCATCCGCATACTCCAATGTAGTGCTTCAATTATTGAGGACAGTATCTGCCTGTAATGCATCATATTCAATAACTATACCGACAATAAACACATCGCTCACTTCTATATCAGCCCCTCAACCAACTGTATCCCCTGTCGGTCAATCGATGATAATCAATCCACTAACATTCACGATAGGAATGATGTGCATCTTAATAGCCTTAGCCATTTTGGTTAAATTTGGACGCTGATTCTCAATCGCATTAAACTAGACCCAACGTGGAGACCCAAGGAATGGAGCACTCTATTGATTATTATTTTTGTTTTTCAATTTCTCTAGTTCATCCAATGGAAGCGGCGTCTCTATTTCAGTGCCATCCAACGTAACTATTAGCGATCCAGTGCTTGTTTTCTCCCAGTGACTTATCTCGTTCCACTCAATAAATAGATCCAAGCCTCTGGCCACATCTATATATATTCCATTATCATAAAGAGAGCAATTACCGAAGACGCCGAGCACGTTACCCCACTTCTTCCTATTAAAGCGTCTAACGATTATTATTAAGGGATATATTATTACCAGCGATGTAATTAACAGAAAGAACCGGAGCGGGCCCGTCACGAATAACGATAATACCATTAATAGCCCAGTAAGGGGCACTATTAATAATACTGCCCGCAATCTTTCCCCAAGAGCCACGCCAATATCCATTAATGCCATTCATTAATAGTCTAGTTAAATATTTTTTCCAAAATAAAAACAACTCCTAACGGAAAACCGCTGGCTCCTCCCCTCTTAATAGATAAGAGCATTTTGGGTCTAGAGAACTACAATTACGGATCCGCTCATTTCCCACTGATATTGGGGAAGCTAGCCCCCCATTCACTTTGTGACAAAAGATTGACAAGCCTCGCCCCTTCTAGGGGCGGGGTAAAGCTTTTAAAATC
>JBMFVP010000014.1:0-32765 GCA_049965935.1 Thermocladium sp. | reverse complement strand
CCGAAATCGACATCATAAAAACCCAGCCACACCCAACAATTTAAAGGATTCCTCATTTAATATATAATATATATAATATATTATTTGGTATAGTTGTAGACAAAATATATTTTAAATGATGAAGAATTATCTTTCAATATAAACTTAAATAAGTATGAATGTTGCTGCAGATTTCTTTGATATTCTCTTCATTATTGGAATTTTTTACAGTGTCGGCGAATCTAGGAGCCGCCTCCTAGAATTATAGTCCATTGATGGGCTATGATCATTAGCGCCGCGCCCAACGGCCGGCGAGGCGGTTCATTATTGATGATAGCCTGGCCAAGATAAGGGAGAGGGATGCGGCGATGATCACGGCGCCCCCCGCCCGCCATTGCTGGGGCAGAAATGCCTCCGCCACCAGTATGGCGCTGATGATGGCGGACATAATGCTTAGGGCTAACATGCTTAGATTAATTTGCCGCGAGTCCTCATTAACTACAAGGAAGTTAGCTCTCTCCAGCTTCTCCCTAACCGCCTCATACGCAGCATCCACCCTAAGCCTCTCCATGGCCAGCCACCACCAATGACTAGTCCTGGAGTATAATTGGTGCCTCACCTCGTGCACGTCCTCCATCCCCTTCGCCACCCTCCTCTCCACCCTGAACAAATCGCTCGCGTCCCCCTCATCAAGTACCTTTCCCAGCTCATAATCATAGAGGTGCAGGAGCAGTCTTACCCCAATCAGTAAGCCGAAGTCGTCCGCATCCTTCGCCACCTTACCCAAAAGAGAGGAGCCAATGCCGCCCACCAGTGATCCGCTCATCCAGGCCCGGCTGGAGCCAATGAATAGGGAAACCATGCCGCCCACGAATTGACTGCCCTCCCTGGATTCATATATATCCACCAACGAGTTAGCCACGCGCTCGCTCTTCCTAGTCAAGTAGCCGCTCTTCTTGTGGGAAACTATTCCGAAGACCTGCCTAGGAAACCGCTTCACCACTTGCTCGAACACATCATTCAACTCATCGCCCCCATCCGCCAATGCATGGATCAAGACATACGGTATAAAGCCGGCGCCGCTCATGGCCCTCAGGAACTCCCCCTCATCAATCCCACCCCCTCTCCCGTACTCCATGTAGGCCATGTGGTACGCCATGAGCGTGAGTAAGGAGAACACCTCCCGGAGACTGCATGCCCCCCTCCCAGTATTCAATAAATTACCCAAGCAATTGCCTTGGTGGAAGTAAACAGAGCACCTCAGCCTCCTGCTCCCCATTTGATGCACATCACTTGGGCAAGCCTTGTCTAGCGCGCCTTTTATCTGGGCAAGCTTTTCCTTATACTCATCATCGAGCTCCACGTCCACGCTCAATTCTTCAAATGATTCAACGAAGTTCATCAAGTCCTCAGCCGAGCGCTGCCCCGCATTTCCCATGAAGAGGGTTATGTGCGCAATGCCACTTTCATGGATTGTGAGGACGGGCACAGCCCGCACTGGTTCCCCGCTTGAACCGGGTTGCAGCGTAATGAGGAGTGGAGGCATCACGAATTTCCACCGCCTCTGAATAGATATGAAGTTCAACTCTTCCTCGGGCTTCATGAACCTCTCAACCAACTCCTTCACTGCGCCACTTGCTTTCAATTTATCCACATCCAAGTCAAAGGGCTTCCACGCCCCCCTCCTCAACCCGTCAGCCATGTGATCAAGCATATTTTGATTCCACTTCTCACTGCTATCGAGAACCGTGGCCCCGAAGTTAAAGGCAAAAATATAGGTGAGCACGTGATCCCTGAACTTTAGCTCGTCCTCCGGCTGCGCCTTATCCACGTCTGCCACGCTCATGGTTCTAAGCGGGGATGGAACTGGATGCCTAGCCGTGCAATGCAGACATGAATCTCCATATATAAGCATTGCCACACTCACACCAACGATGCGGAAGCAGGCAACATGGCTAGACCACCCCTCGCTTTCTCCCTCATCATTACGGCTCCTAACAGTCTCCTCAAATCCCGCGTCTCCCCACTTCCCATTACATCATTGGCATCGTTGAGTTAAGAGGCTTATGGATTAGGTTATTATTGAGGGGATTCACGCTTTACCGAGCGATTGAAATGGTTGCGCCGTGAATTTGGGTTCCCATTCCCCGGTAGGCTTATATTTTAATTCAACGCAAAATATAGCATAATGAGCAGTCCCGGCGCATTAAGCAATGAGGAGAAGAAGCGGCTCCTCAAGGCTATTCAGGAAGACGAGGAATTCAGATACGCAGTAGCTGGACTCCTGGGCCTAGACACCATACTGAACGACCTAAGGAGACTAAGGGAGGAATTCGATAAGTACATAGAGAAGCTGGACAAGTACATCAACAGCACCACAACCGCTTTCTCAGAGAATGACAAGAAGTGGGAAATGAACTTCAAGAGATGGGAAGAGAATGACAAGAAGTGGGAAGAGGCAATGAAGAGGTTCTCCAGGATAGAGCTTGAGCTAGGCGCGTCAGTGGAGAGTCAGTATAGTCGCTATGTTTTGGAGGACTTGAGGGATGAGGTGAGGGCAAGGGGGGAGACCGTGGAGCAGCGCGCCAGGAATATTGATCTGGATGGCGTTGAAATAGACCTATTGTTGACGACGGATAAGGCAGCGTATGTTGTGGAGGTGAAGGTGAGGCCCACCATCAATGACGTGGGTGCCCTCCTCGCTAAGGTCGACGTGGTGCAGCGGAATTTGAATAAACCCACAGTGCCCATACTAACGGGCTCATACATAGGCGGAGAGGTAGAGGCTTACGCTAAGGGCAAGGGAGTAAAAATATACAGATACTAACATTAATCCCTAATTCTCGATATTCACGACACCACCAATTCTTACAGGGAGCTCTCCAACTCAATGTACGTGCCCTTAGCATGATAATTAACGGACGACGCGAGCCATTGAACGCTTGGAACGAGCAACCCTGCTGCTCGGTTGCTTCGTTGGGGTTGTGGGGATGAAATGGCTCCCCTCATCCCCAAAAAATTAATCAGCGAAACAACAACACCTCACGCAAGCACCTAGAAATTCTAGGAATCCCCGCCCTAAATGGCGAGGCTTGCCGCTTTTTATCATGTAGCACCCACATCAATGGGCATGGTGATGATAATGGCGTTGACCCCGTAAGCATGTGGAGCGGCGACGCATATTGATTACTCATATGGTTTAGTTCAGGCCCCATCAGCTCCACATATTGCGTGTCCAATAATTGGTAACGCATATATCAACAAAGCGTTTTTAACCTCTATACATAATTAACATGTGGCCGACTCTCTGGTGATGGGCATTGACATAAATGGGGGCGAGTTTGCATACGTTGTTGCAAGCGATAAAGGCCTCATAGAGAGCGGCACAGCGGATGAGTGGGGCCTATATAGGGTAATGCGGAAGTATCGTATAAAGAGGCTAGCCATAGATAATGTAAGGGAATTATTAGAGATGGCTCCCCACTTAATACGGAAAATAGCTGCATTACCGTTTGATGTATCCATAATTCAAGTCACGAGGCTCAGCGATGGATCTGAGAAGTCCATGGAGCACTTAGTTAAGGAACACTTAGGAATAAATGTGTCAAAATTATCGCCGCTTCAGACAGCTGAGGCAGCGGCCCGATTATTAATCATGGGAGTCGGCACGGCTATTAAATTATATGAGGATGAGACCCATATAGTGGTTAAAGCCAAGATCTCGACGACGCCGGGCGGGCAAAGCAGGAATAGATATGAAAGAAATGTTTCATTACGGATTAAAAGCTTAACAGAGGTCATAAAGGAGGCGCTGGATAAGGGGGGCCTAGATTATGATCTATTCTATAGAGAACGTGAGGGAATTAGATCAGCTGTTTTCGTGGTGTACGCCGAGAAATCAGTTGTGAGAAAGATAGTGAAGCCTTATAAGGGGTTGGATGTTGAGGTAAGGATAGAATCTGCTCTATTGGATTCCTTCAGGTTTGAAGGAGCGACTGTGCCTAGCCATGATAGGAAACTCATTATTGGCGTTGATCCAGGCATAGTTGCTGGAGTCGCTATCATGGACTTGAGGGGGAACATATTGCGGCTATATAGTGGGAGAAACCTAAGTAGAAGCGCATTATTGAGGATGGTGTATAGATACGGCTCCCCCATAATAATAGCCACTGATGTCAGCAAGCCCTCTGAGTATGTCAAGAAGCTGGCCGCGATGGTTAACTCCATTCTTTATTATCCAGAGAATGATTTATCCATAGATGAGAAGACTGATATAGCTACTAGCCTAGCTAGGCAACAGGGAATCAAGGTATCAACTCCCCATCAACGAGATGCATTGGCGGCTGCATATAAGGCATACATGAATGTGAAGCCAAAGCTGGATAAAGTTGAGGATGAGGTAAGGAGGAGGGCTATAGGATTACCTCTGGACCACGTTAAGGAACTTGTGATAAAGGGCATTCCCATAAATCAAGCATTAAATGAGGCGCTTAAGAAGGAACAAGCCAATAATAATGTGAAGGTCATAGTGATAAAGGATAAGCAGGAAGACAAGGCTGATAATCACCTAGAGTACATAGAGGCGCTGGAGAAGGAGGTGGAGAGACTACGGAAGGAAAATAGGGAGTTAAAGGAGGAGCTGGAGAAAATCATCATCAGAAGCCCCAGCGGTGACTCCACGCTTAGAACTAGGATTTCTTACTTGGAGCAAGACTTGGCGGCGGAGATAAGTAAGAATATAGATTTAACCAATAAATTAAGGCAACTTGAGGAGCACGTGAGCAACATAGTTACCGGCAGCATTGGCATAGCCGTTAAGGTTCAGAATGAGGATGAGGTTATAGATGCCGTTAGGAGGGGATTCTATCCCATGGCCACACTTTACCACTTATCAATGATGAATATATCCAGATTACTTGATCTTGGGGCAAACACTATCATAATAAGCGAGGATGCAGGCATGGGAGGGTTAAAGGTATTCTTCAAGCTAGGAATAAATCCAATTCCATTAAGGGATGTATTGGTGTGGGATATCGGCGAGGTCAAGCTAATATCCAGGGATGCAGTGATTAAGGCCTTAAATAATATACGCAATAATTTAGAGAGCGAGGTCAATCATGACTTCATGGAGGACATAATAAATGAATATAGGAGACATAGATTATAGTGAGCTTGTGAAGTGTTAATAAAGCGTTGCCTCCTCATTTAGTATTAACTCGGCTATTCTAGTTATTCTGCTTAGCTCCTCATCCATTATTGATTGCGCATCTTGTTTCATGTTATTAGTCAATTCCTTCTCAGGAATAATCTCGACATTAGCAATTAATGGTTGATCAATTGGCTTACCTATTTGGCTAAGCAAGTATACGTACACCTCTTTAATGCCTGTTACCTCCTTATATATCCTATTAGCCACGAGGGGAGCAAATACGTTATATATCTTGCCAATGTGATTAACTGGATTCTTGCCGGCGGCGGCTTCCATGGTCATGGGCCTCATGGGCGTGATCAAGCCATTAGCCCTATTGCCCCTTCCTGTCATGCCGTCATCCCCATGCTCAGCTGATGTACCTGTAACGGTTATATAATAAATGCCGTTCTCAGGTTTATCCGCGGTATTGATGAAAATAGACGTATCAAAGCCAGGAGCTATCTTTGAGGCTAAGTCCTCAACTTGCCGCTTTACTTCCTCCTTAACGCTTAAGTAATGATCCTTGTCCTTAACTAGCGATGATATGAAGGCGGCGGCTATCGTTATCTTAATGGATCTGCCTTGCCTTAACGCCATTACCTTAACATCCTCGCCCACCTCCGGATACTTTAGCTTAAATTCACGTGAATTGAGTAATCGTTCTGACTCCATTGCTAGCCTCTCCGTCACGGAAAAAGGCGCAAAGCCAACTCCTATCGATGTATCATTCGCTAATGGAACCGCCGAGTGTGTTCCCAACTCATAAACCCCAACTAAGTCAGCGGATCCTGGCCCAATAGAATAATTGACCACTATATGCCTATCTGGATCAAGGAATCTGAAATTATTCTTAATGAATTTCTTGGAGGCAGAAAGAATTATTGGACCAATCGGGATTTTAATAGTTCCATTACTTGTCTTTACCTCTGTTGTGGCTCGACCAGCAACATGGATATATATGGGATGTATTATATCCCCGCCTCCAAATCTAGGTGATGCTTGACCCCCGACTAGTAATACCTTGTCTAAGTTGTGGTGCAGAATTGTGCCGAATTCCTTTAAGTAGTACTTAGATAATTCCCTACTAGCGGCTTCGGAGACAGCATCCGATATATAATCTGGGTGACCCAGACCCTTTCGCTCAACAAGCTCTACAGGCTGTTCCTCAACTGGTTTTCTATCTATATAAGAAACAATTATGTTCCTCATTTCACCCCACCAATAGATCCCTCGCTGAAATATATAGCACTTGATTTCCCCTTATCAAAACCTTTCCATACTTTACTATGACTTCATCACTGCGGTAATCAAGTTCCTCAGCATCATTAACCACTATATTCATGCAATAATCAAATGAATTAAGGGAACCTCTTAATATTTTTCCAGTCTTCAGCTTCACAACTACCTGTTTATTTAGCATTTTATTCAAGAACCTTAAGGGCTGTTGCTCCTCATTTGCTTTCTGCATTATGCTCATTTCCATAAGGCATTTTTAAATATTAGCCCCCTATCCATAAACAATATATTAGCCCAACCCATCAATTAAAGGCTGGAAGCACTAGAATACCATTATATAGGCTAGCGAAATAATGGTATCCATTAGAATATAACAAAATCTAATATCTAAATACTTAAGGTAATTCAATAGATATACTGATAAAAAAATAATAAAAACACTAAAAATTATCATGAAAAGCTTACGGCAAAACCATTAACTAAGCGGAAAGAATTCATCCTCTAACCCCAAAGCCCAGCCCATAAGAATGGGATAGTTTACATTATGTCTTAGACCCTAATGCTCTATATTAAATCCAATTACTAGCAACTACACTTTATGCGCATCAAGGCAAAAATAGTTAAAGATGATTTATGGTTCACTGCATGTAGTCAACTTTCCTCGTAATACATGGATCTATCGGAGACGTGAACATCATATCGGGAAGCATGCAGCTTTTTGACAATGAATTCGAAAGCAGCCATGGGCTTTGTATGTTCCCCACAAGTATATACATCAACAGTGGCGTATCCATGCTCAGGCCATGTATGAATGGATATATGACTCTCCGCAACTATCGCAACAGCGGATACGCCACCGCTTGACCCAAATTTATGGTAAAAAGCAGATATCACAGTTGCATTAGCTACTTCGGCAGCCTCTTTTACTAATTGAAGCAGGAAGACCTCATCGCTTAACAATGATTCATCGCAACCATATAAATTACCATATATATGTATGCCATACACAGCGGCCTCATTCTTTTCTCCCGTCGACGTTTGGATATATGTTGTGGCTGTCATTTCTCCCCAATTATCAGGGATTTTTGAGAAACGTGATCAAGAAGTGTTTAAAAGCTTTATCCTAAAAAATCCGCTTCCTAACTAATAAATAATCTTGCTCCGTGAACTGCCTCGTCCTTATGGGTGGGGCATCCTCGCATAATGATGGTTTCCTGCCCCCTGGAAGCTCACTACATCCTCACGGGAAAGAACTTTTCGCTCCCTCAACCCCAGTAAGTTAAATGGCATACTTAATTGGTTCCTGGATTCAATGCAGCAACTGAGCGGCAATATGAAGATATTGGAGGTCCTTATAATAATGGATTTTAGTGATGTGCCCATAGTTTAAATAAACTTGGATTACCCTTATCTAGTGCTTAAATGCATTAAGTGCGGATATGAGACTCCCAACGATGAATCTAAATGCCCGCATTGTGGATTACCGCTTACTGTTGTTAAGGAGGGACTTAAGTATAGAATAAGAAGGGGAATCAGCGGTGTATGGAGGTATAGCGATATGCTTCCGCATATTTATGGTGAATTATTCTCATTGGGAGAGGGATACACGCCCATACGTCGAATGGGTAAATCCCTGCTTAAGCTGGAGGATAGAAATCCAAGTGGATCCTATATGGATAGAGGAACGGCGGTCTGGATAAGCAACAAAAAACCACGGGAGGTGCTTCTTAAGATGGATGGGGATTTCTCGAGATCAATTTCCCTATATGCCACCAAAATGAGGAGTAAGGTCGTGGTTTCCGTGGGTAAATCAGATGATGCAAGCGATATAGAGTTCTATGCAAGATTGGGCTGTGATCTATGCATAGAGTGTGTCCAGGAACCAACTGTGCGATATGGTGATCCCTATATGATTGAGGGATTCAAAACTATTGCAATGGAGATAATAGAACAATTAGGCGACGTGAGGGGGTTAGTTGTTCCGGTGGAAAGCGGTGTATTGCTCTTCTCTATTTGGCTTGGATTTAAGGAGTTATTGAACGTTGGTGCAATAAGTGAGGTGCCTACAATGATTGGTGCAAGGATAATGGAGGGCGGAAAAAAGGGGGTGGGAAATCCCATTATCGAGTTCCTAGCATCACAGGAAGTAATCTTTATGGATGTGGATCCACAAGATGCATTAAGCGCAACAATTCAGTTAACTAAAGCTGGGATTTATCCAAGGCCTATATCTGCTGCAGCATATGTAGCTGCATCTAAAATTGGAAGTAATTATATTGCTATTCTTACGGGCTCCCCCCTTATTATGAGGAGACGCATTGGTGGCAGCACATTAACTAGTCTACAGAGAGAATTACTGGAAGTGGTTGAATCCATGGAAAAGGCAACAGCGTATCAGATCTGGAGGCAATTAGGCGGAACCGCGTCTCTTCAGGGCATTTATAGAGCGCTGAATAGTTTAGCAGCTAGGGGATTACTATTGAGGACTGTGAGTATTCGAGGAAAAAGACGGGTAATTTATTTTTCTGTGAATAAAGATTGAATGTATCACTCTCCATTAGCTCCCTTGCTGGTTACTCCGTATTTTTTCTTCCATTCCTCGAATATGGCACGCTCTTCTGGCGTTAGTTGTCTCTCTATTCTGAACCACTTATCCTTATGCTTAGCCTCCTCTGGTGCTTCGCTTGATTTCCAGATGCAATTAACCGGGCATACGGGGATACATGAGAAATCATCGACACACCAGTCCCAGATCAATCTTGCCTTCCCATTCTCATCCAGTTCCCAAGCATTGGTTGGACACACAGAGACACATGCACCACATCCAATACATATGTCTTGGTCATCTATCACTCTAACATATTGAGCCAGTTCCTGTGGAGTCTTGGGTATTTCTTTCGCCATAATATAGTATTAAATCAATCAAGGATAAAGTTTTTCATTGATACCTGCCCTGAATACTGATAAATGGTCAGTAACATTACAAATACATTATCTTATTCATCAATGCTCCGCCAAACTATGGTCTCTCTAATTCCTTTTCTGGGAAGCGATTATTGTTTCTGACCCCAACCCTTAAGGGCGAGGGTTTCCAAGAGTCTTGGAGGTTACCTTTATGGATTACTCGCTTCCCCTCCATGGCATTGCGGTAATCGGCTTCCAACTTCCAATTTCCAAATAATTAACTATAATGACTGGCGAAGCTAACATAGCATACATAAATTTAAACAATACCGCCAGAAATAGCAGGGTTTATCATTTACGTACCATTATTATAGTTAATTATTTAAATAATTATGTGATTGAGGGTAAATCTTAATGGATTATGTAGATAAGGTAATGATGCTGAACGGGATAAGATCGCTGGGATTCTCCATAGTATGGCCATACATAGGCTTAATACTATATAAGTTCCATACGCCTCTATGGTTGATCGGCATTTATTATGCAGCACAGGCCATTGTTGGAGCAATTGCCCAAGTGATTGGAGGAACGTTAACTGATTACTTGGGACGCGTCAAGACAATGAGCATTGGAGTAATTGGAGGTGGATTTGCGCTTTTCGGTGCTTATTTATCAAGCAATCCCGTTATGCTGATGGGATTCCTCCTTTCCCAATCAATGTTCACTTCCCTATATGCAGTGGCGAGTTCAACCCTAATAGGAGACATTAAGAGCGGTGTTGCAGACCTAGTTAAGGCATATAGTAGGGTTAGGGTGGGGGCCAATGCTGGCTGGGCATTGGGTCCCTTCATAGGTGGATTGGCAATTCAATACATAGGCTATAGATCGCTTTTTCTATTAACTGCGGCGATATCATTGATAGCTATTCCACTGGTAATGAATATGCGGGATGTCAAGATACGTAATAGAATAACCCTCTCAAAGATGAATTCTATATTCGCTAAATTCCTTGCACCAACCTCCCTTTTATTCATGGTGATGGGGATGCTTGGGTTCGCGTTGACGATTTACTATAATGAGGTTCGAGGGATACCTACATCTAACATAGGCATAGTGTTTGGATTAAATGGGTTGCTCGTTGTTATACTTCAGGAACGCATCGGTAGATTCATATCAAGACGATCCCCAGTTAGATGGCTAATATATGGTTCCCTCATATACTATGTATCATATAGTGCCGTGGCTCTCATAGATAATTTCTATTGGGCTTTAGTGGATATTGTCGCGGTAACAATGGGCGAGATGATCGTGTCACCCCTTGTGCAAGCACTAGCAATGAATATGGCTGAAGCGGATCGGCGAGGGCAATACATGGGTCTCTTTAATTTAGCCACAAGCATGGGTAGAAGCATGGGATCCGTATTAGCCAGCGAATCAATGCAGATTTACCTATATGAGCCATTGGTCTTATGGCAAATACTCTCATTGCCGGCAATGCTAGCGGCAGTTCTTTATTGGGCAGTATTGAGGGGAAAACCAATAAAGGCAACCACTAAGCAAATTTAAATTGCTAAGAAGAAGGCGCCAGTGCCACGAGAGGAAAATAGGATCAAGCAATTGCTGCGACGTTATGGTTTTAGGCCAAGCAGGAAGCGTAGTCAAAACTTCATGATAAGCGGCCAATATTTAAGCAAAATAGCTGATTTAGCGAGGGGGGCCGAGACAATTCTAGAGATAGGAACAGGACTAGGTAACTTAACTGATAAGCTGGTCAAAGTTACTGATAAAGTAATCACATGTGATGTGGATCCCAGAATAGCGGCAATATATCCCGACATATCTAAGTCATGGATTAACGCGGACTTCATTATGTGCGATGGGGGATTACCTCCCATTAGATCCATTGATTACATAGTATCTAATCTACCCTACGGCGAATCAAGCAGGCTCATATTGCGGCTATTGATTGAACTAAAGTTCAATAAGGCTATACTTACTCTCCAGAAAGAAGTGGCAGAACGATTAATTGCAGCACCGGGATCGGAAAACTATGGTAGATTAAGCATAATTGTTCAATGCCTTGCTGATGCCAAGTTAATTGAAGAAGTGCCGCCTAATGCATTTTTTCCGAGACCCAAGGTGTATTCCGCAATAATTCAACTAAGCAAGAAATTCCCCTGCGCTGATATAGCTATGCTGGAGAAGTTCACCGCCAAAGTCTTTACTCAGCCAAATAAAATGTTGAGGAAAGTAATTAATCACTTCTATGGGGAGGAGGCAGCTAATTTAATTAATATCAATAAGAGAGTGTATCAATTATCCCCCATGGATGTGGCAAGCATTATAAATACTTTGGGGCCCTACATTAAATAGTTATCTACATAACATCTATTTTAAGTCCATTTAGCGCAACAATGGACTTGGGAAACCTAGGAACAGCGCATGACATGAATCTATTCCAATAATCCATGCCATACCTATAACTCACGTGAGTCAACGCCAATAAATTTACTTCGGCCTTCACTGCATCATTCACTGCATCGATGCATGTCGAGTGCCCCAATTTGTGCACTTCATTCACATCCATATCATCTAGATAAGTCGAGTCATGAATAAGCACATCAGCGGACTTAGATATTGTAACTACATTATCGCCGGGAGCAGTGTCACCTGTATAAACTATCTTTATATATGGATTCCCAACATTATCCACTACATCTTGCGGAGTAATTAATCTATTCCCCACCCTAACGCTCTCGCCCATGTGAAGCCGACGCCACAAATTGATTGGAACACCTAATTCCTTGGCTCTTCCTGGATTAAATTTGCCCACGGGCTTCTTGAACAGTAGAGAGTAGGCATTATCCAATAAATTATGATAAGCAGATATGTAGTGAATCTCGAATTTTTCGCCGCTAATTATGGCTCGTTCTTGGCTTGATTCGTGAAGTTCAATCACATTAAGAAACGGTAAATCAGGCAACCAATCCCTTATTGGGGCTGGACCAATAATTGTTAATTGAGTCACCCTATTAAGCAATTGCATTGTAGCAATTAATCCAAGCAACCCATTGAAGTGGTCTGCATGCAGGTGGGAAATCAATATATGGGTTAATCTAAGTGGACTTACGCCCATTTCCTGGAGGCGAAGTTGAACTCCTTCCCCAGCATCCATTAATATATTGAGGCCTTCATGAGTAACTAATATGCCCGGCAATGACCTCCACACGCTCGGTATGGCGGCTCCTGAACCCAGAAATGTTATAACTACCATTACGTTAACCCAGAAGCTCGAGACACCTATAAATTTACTTTATTTATCGAAACACAGTGAAGCGAATCCTCATAACCCCCCAGGAGACCTCAGTTAGTAGGGGGTTGGTTTATGGGTTTTAATTGTACATAAAAACTTCTTGATCCCCTTCTCGCCCCCGAGTAATGGGGTTGTATGATTCATTTGACAACCAAGACCGGTCGTTTACAGTACCTAACTATTCTCTCGGATACTGATCCTAACAGGAACCTAGTTACTCCCTTTAGTCCCCTGGAACCCATTATTATAATATCCACGCCAAGCCTATCCGCGGCACTCATTATTTTATCGGCAGCATCGCCGCGCTCCAATATTGGCTCTGCCTCTACCCCCTCCATTGATGCCTTCTTCACCGATGAGTCGAGGAGGTCCTTAGCATTCTTAAGCAGTGAATCCATCATCTCCGGATACACTGGCGGGTAATTCATGGCTAAAATATATTTCTGTTCCTCTATCACGTGAACCAAGTATAACTTTGAATTGAAGCGTTTAGCCATATCTATCCCAATATTGAGAGCCTTATCTGATTGTGGGGAGCCATCAATTGCAATCAATATTTTCTTAAACATAACTTAATTACTATATAGAGATTTAAATATTTTTCATTCAACGCTTGATTAAGAAGCGTTTTCAGGAAAGCCTTACAAATAGACGGATATCCCCATGGGAACTGCATGGGTGTGGACAAATATTTATGCTGATATTTAAGCATACAGATAATTAATGCCATTGATCAATCGAATCTCTAAATAATAAACTTTATAAAACTTATAAATCAAGGATGGTTATGACTCATCTGGAATGGGGGACCCTTCCGGAATCAAAATGAACGTCCTAATAACCGACAAGATAAGTGAACGTGCGGTAAGTTCCTTAAAGAACCAAGGCTTCACCGTTGATTATAGGCCCGGCATCGGTAAGGAGGAAATGATGGATATAATAGATAAATATGATGTATTAATAGTTAGAAGCAGAACCAAGGTTACTGCAGACGTAATAGATAGGGGGAAGCGATTAAGGATTATTGCAAGGGCCGGGGTTGGGTTGGATAATATAGACACTAATTATGCGATTAATCACGGGATAATCATAATTAATTCTCCAAAGGCAGCGACGTACTCTGCGGCTGAACTAGCGATTGGCCTAATGATTGGAGTAGCTAGGCGAATAAACTTGTTTAATAATGATTTAAGAAACGGAAAATGGAGTAAGGGATCCTACGAAGGATTAGAATTGAGGGGAAAAAGCCTAGGAATAATAGGCTTCGGCAGGATTGGGAGGGCGGTAGCCGGAGTAGGTAAAGCATTGGGAATGAGCGTGAATGCAACCGATATAATGAATATTGAGAAAGAGGCAAATGAGCTCGGCGTCAAGTATATGGGACTTGAGGAGTTGCTCATGAAGAGCGACGTGATCACAATACATGTATCGCTCACCAAAAACACTTTTCACTTGATTAATGATAAAGCGCTCGGCTTAATGAAAAAAGATTCAATACTGGTAAACACTAGCAGAGGAGAGGTTATAGATACCAAGGCATTGATGAACTACCTCGATAAATTGTGGGGAGTTGGACTAGATGTGTTAGAACATGAACCGCCCCGAGAAGACTGGGAAAACGAGTTAGTGAGGCATCCAAAGGTACTGGTGACGCCACATATAGGCGCTGAGACCAGGGAGGCGCAGGAACGCATGGTGGATGAATTAATTGGGAATATACTGGAGGCGGCTAAGCAGGTGATTCGATGAAGTACTTGACTCCTGGGCCAGTGCAGCTTCCCATCGATGTGCTTAAGGCGATCTCGACTCAGCCAATGTTTCATAGAACCGATGAATTCAGGGAACTATTCAAAGCAGTCACAGATAAACTGCTGGAGATAAGTAATGCCAAGAATGTGGTGGTTATCCCGGGAACCGGTACAACGGCAGTAGATGCTATGGTATATAGTTTCCTGGATCCAGGCGATAAAGTTCTTGCGTTAATAACAGGCGAGTTCTCCGAGAGACTTGCGGAGTCCGCGGAAACCAGAGGAGCACGTGTTATGAGGGTTGAGGGACCATTAGGCGGTGTTCCAGAGCTGAATAATATAAGGGAGATGATTGAGAGGGAGAAGCCAAAAGCGATTCTAGCTGTGCATAATGAGACAAGCACAGGCGTTGCTAATAGATTGCTAAATGAGACTGCCGACTTAGCTCATAAAAGTGATGCAATGATGCTAGTAGATAGCGTATCCGGAATGCCGGCGGAGCCTATTGATGCGTCCAAGTTCGATGTAGTGGTTACGGCTAGCCATAAGGCCTTAATGGCGCCTCCAGGGGCAGCAATAGTGTTCTTTAATGATGTCAAGATGGGCGATGCACCAAGGCCTCCCGCACTTGATGTGGCTAGATTCATTAAGAGCAAGGGCAAGCTTGAGACGCCTTATACGCCTCCAATCCCGATAATGTATGCCTTAGATGTATCTCTAGATATTATATTAGGCATGGGGCTAGAGAAGTATGTTAATATTCATGCGGAGAAAATGGGGTATTTATATGATGAATTAGCCAAGATCGGCTTTAAGGAAGTTCCCCAACCCCGCTTTAGAAGCAATACCGTTGCCGCGCTTTATTCCCCAATAGAGCCACAAGTTATAATCAAAAAACTAAGAGAGGTTGGATACACAATATCTGGGGGCATGTGGAAGATAAGAGATAAATCCATTAGGATTGGAGTTATGGGGGATGTAACATTAAGTGACTTGAGGATGGTCGTTGATACTTTGAGAAAAATAGTTCAAGAATGAGGATTAAAGCAGGTCTTGAGGATGGGTAATTAACCCAAGGAGGATGCGGAGTTTTGGAATCGTTGACGCGTAATGAATCGACGATGCGATACCTTTAAAATAGTGGTGAGTTTTCTATGCCATAATGGCTAAAAGAATTAGCAATTATGAGGACATAACTAATGCAGAGGCATTGGCTATACTTAGATCTATTATTGCTAATTATGGGTCATCACCCAAGTTAGATGCAGTGCTGGAGTATCTAAGCAAGTTTTCTAAGGTCTCAAGCGAGGATGCCAAGAATATTGTTAAGGAACTGGAGGAGAAGTTTGGAATAACGAAGATAACCGCAATTCAATTGGTCAATATTCTGCCGAAGAGCATCGATGAGATCAAATCGATAATAAGCAGTGAGAAGGGGGAGTTCAAGAATGAGGAGCTACAGGAGATGCTAAATATATTGCAGAAGCATTCCAATAACCAAGGTTGATTCATCCATGGATAAGAGGGAAGAATATGCATATGTACTGGATATAGTCCCACCGGAGCAAATACTAGCCAAGGAACCCGCAATAGCTAGGCGGGGTTTTCCACGTAATGAGGTATATTTGCAAGTTATCGGCGATGAATATTTCACATTAATGGAAGTCACATTAAAACCCCAAGTAATGGCCGAGGTAGGTGAGCGGATATATATAGGATCAGGTACAAGGGATAAGGTAAATAAGATCGTGAAGCGATTAAAATATGATGAATTAACGCATGAGGCTAAGGCTAATTTGGAGGATATCATTCAAAAAATAGTGACAGAGAAGGAGCCGAAGTTCATAGAATTCTTTAATACGGCTGGACCATTAACGCTTAAGCTTCACTCACTTGAGTTATTGAAGGGCATAGGCAAAAAAACTCTCTGGCAACTTCTGGAGGAGCGGCGTAGAAAGAAGTTCAGCAATTACCAAGATATACGGGATCGAGTTGGCATAGATCCCGTTAAGTTGATAGTCGAGAGAATCCTAAAGGAGTTACGGGAGGAGGATAAGTACTTCTTATTCACCGCCGCTCCCCCCGAGTAGACCTTAGGAATACTACCACCTCCTCCACATTAAATAATCTCTTTGCTGTCCTTATTAGTTCCACGTCATCACTTAATAAGCCCGTCCTACCTTTTTTGACCAACTTTATCGCCGCTAGTATGGATAAGTCAGCATTACTAAGGCGTGGATTATGCGAAGCCATTTGCATGCGCTTGATGTCCTTTTCATTTACATCAATCACCCTTATGCGTAATTGATCCAGCATGGCTATAGATTCATCCCTTAATTCATTGATAACCATATCGGTAGTCACTAATTCCGATGCAAGCGAAGCCAGCACCAACGGATTCCTGACATGAAAGAAACCACTTGCGTCTATTACTAGAACATCGAAAGGCGGCGCTGCATTCTCTCGTATAGATTGAATGTCCTTGTCCTCACTATCCTTATCTTTCTCTGCCATGGTCTGATCGCCGCCTCAACTGCTTCGCCGAAATTCTCTCCATCACATAATATATATGCTTTTTCCGTACTAACTATCCTAATCATTGAATCAAAGGGGTGAACCACCTTATATACCCCAATTGAGAATGGAGCCAATGGAATTATTAATTTGGCATCAACTCGTGGATCCAGGAGGGGGCCTCCTGCGGCGAATGAGTAAGCCGTTGATCCGGTTGATGTTGATACTATTATGCCATCCATGCGTCCCCGCAGTATTTCTAGGTTATCCTCTAGCACGGTGACTGTAAGTAATCTACCCATGTTAACATTCCTCATTACCACCTCATTCAATGCGAAGCATGACCTACCACCACCTAAATCAGCGCTTAATGCCTTTCGCTCCTCTATGCTATAATTACCTGAAGCCACGTTTTTAAGGGCAGAAGCGGCTTCATCGACTAATACATCGCTAAGAAAATTGACCCTGCCGGCCCCAATGTGAATTATGGGCAAATCCATGTCTGGGTAATCATGTATAAATCTCAATAATGTGCCATCGCCGCCTATTACTAAAACCATGTCTGGAGAACCATGGAGTGGAGAGATGCCTAACTCCACTTCGTGTTGCCTCATGGCTACTAATTCAATCTTACTTATTTTGGAAATGCTTCCTATGAGTTGGGAAATATCATGCAATGTATTCACATAGACGGCTAGTCTCATGGATAGGTAAGGTCTGCTAATTATTTAAATTATGCCACGAGAAGCGAAGCAAGTATTAAAGCAATGAAGTCGAGGTATGTCCTTCAACATGTAATTAGGAGGGTTATTTCCGTGGCAATAATATCAATATTATTGATTATTTCAATTATTAAGGGAGGCGAGGTGACCCTTATCTCGGCATTAATAATTGGCTTAACTATTATTTACTTCATTACTCAAGATGATAAGTCCTATATTGAGTCGCTTTTTCCATTATTAATATATATAATCAATTACATGTTGTTGAGGAGAACCATCAATTCTCTTCAATTTTCAATAGCAATTCAATTATCGATAATATTCTCCATATATATGATCTATATCCTATTTAAGGTCGCCATAAATGCCAATGCTAAGCATGGCGGTTAGATTAAAATTATTCCTGCAGAGGTTTCAGAAAAGGATAAATTAATGAACATGCTGGGCCAATTATGGATCTAGGTTTAACTGGCAAAAACGTATTGGTCACTGCATCCAGTAAAGGCATCGGGCTAGGCGTGGCTAAGGTAATGGCAATGGAGGGAGCCAATGTAATGCTATTCGCTAGAAAAGAAGAGGAATTAAGGGAGGCGCGGCAAGAAATAATGAAGATATCTAAGGGAAGAGTGGAGTACTATGTAGGCGATATAAGCAATAAGGACGACGTGGCAAAACTCATTGATGAAACCAATAAATCGCTGGGAGGCGTAGACATACTCGTATATAACACTGCGCCTCCAAAGCCAGGTACATTTCTCCAGTTAAGCGATGATGATTGGGAATATGGCTCGCGATTATTGCTTCAATCAGCTGTATGGCTAACACGGCGAGTTGTTAATAATATGATGAAGAATGGATGGGGCAGGTTGATTTATATCACGTCATTAACCCTTAAGCAGCAAATACCTAATTTAGTTCTATCCAACGTAATTAGGCTATCAATAATGGGATTAGTTAAATCGCTCGCAGTGGAGCTGGCGCCATATGGAATTACATCAAACGGAATAATGCAGGGACACATATTCACCGAGAGAACACTTCAATTGGCATCGGACTCGGCGAGCAGACAGGGAAAAAGCATTGATGATGTGCTTAAAGATATGGCAAAGGAAATACCGGCGGGCCGCTATGGAACGCCAGAGGAAGTGGGTAATCTAGCGGCATTTCTCGCCAGTAATAAGGCATCGTACATAAATGGAGCGATGATATTAATAGATGGCGGATTAGTTAGGTGCACCTAGCAAAGCCTATTCCATCTGACCTCCTCCCCGCCCCTAAAGGGCTAGGCTTCATTACATTGTAAATACAATGATTCCAAGGACATATTATTTCATCAATATAAGGCATTACTAAGTTCTCCGTGAAATTAAAATATATAACCCTAGCAAGCTTGGTGAATGAGCCTTAGATCATTCTTGACGGAGCTGGATAAGAAGGGATTGCTTGTGAGCGAGGGGGAGGTTAGTCCTGAATATGAGGCTCCATATATTATAAGCGCTAAGTCAAGGCAAGGACCGGCCCTCGTATTCCGATTACGGGGTTTTCCTGGATTTATGGGTATCGGCAATATATTGGATACCAGAGATAAGCTTCGCATGGCTTTAAATGCATCGAGTGATGCCGAATTATATGAGAAATTAATAAATGCAGAGAATTCTCCAGCGAAACCCACCGAGACAAGCGATGCCGCGTTTAAGCCATTGCCGGAGGTCGACTTAAGGAAATTACCCATACCAAGGTTCTTTGAGAAGGAACCCACTAATTGCCTAACGAGCGGTGTCGTATTGGGGCTTGGAACCTATATAAATGCCTCCATACATAGATTATCCGTCATAGATAAAGATAAATTCGTGATAAGGCTGGTTCCAAGGAACCTTTATTCTATTCATCGAGAAAACAAGGCACAAAATAAGGATACGCCCATTGCAATAGTGTGGGGCGCTCATCCTGCATTTCTATTGGCATCGGCTTCTTCCCCTCCATTTGGGGTAAGTGAGCTTGATGTGGCGGCTCGGTTGCTTGATTATAAGGTATTTCAACTAAGCAATGGATTGCTGGTGCCAAGCGAGGCCGAGGTAGTTATGGAGGGATACATCTCGAAGGATCATGAAGCAGATGAGGGGCCCTGCGTCGATATAATGGGCACATATGATATAATTAGGAAGCAGCCCATAGTTAAGATCACTCGAGTATACGTTAGGGAGGAGCCCATTTACTCGCATATATTAGTGGCGGGAAGCCCAGAGAACAGCGTATTAATGGGGTTTGAGAAAGAAGCGAGAATATGGAACTCGGTGAGGGGGGTCACCGACGTTAAGTCAGTGAGGTTAACCCCCGGCGGGGGTGGATGGCTGCATGCTGTCGTTTCGATCAGGAAAAAGGTGGAGGGGGAAGGCAAGAATGCCATATTAGCCGCATTCGCAGCCCATCCTAGTCTGAAACATGTAGTGATTGTGGATGATGATATAGATCCAGATGATCCAATGCAAGTGGAGTGGGCCATAGCCACTCGATTCAGGGGGGACAAGGATCTAGTTATGGTGGCTAACGTGAGGGGATCCTCGCTTGATCCAGTTGCAATGGATCAAGCAATTGGTTTGACAACCAAGGTAGGCATAGACGCCACCAAACCTGTTGGATCCAATCAAACCAAGTTCGAACGCGCTAAAATACCTAGGAAGCAGACATGAGGCAAGAAGTGAGCTTGCTGTATTGACTCGAATCAGGTAAACATAGTGATCCAATATATCCAGCTCACTTAGCTAGAGACAGTCCTGTAAGGGCAATCTGATTTATTCTAGTTGCTAGTACATTGTTGGTGCTTTGGGTTTAATGTGGGTTCTATTGGGTAGTAATTAATTTGGGCGAGTGACTGGGCTAGGCATGGCTGGAAAAACACTCATCATGGCCACCATACTGGTGGCCGCGGCAATAATAGCAAGTATATATATGTATTACTTAAATGTAATGAGAACGCCTCAATGGACCGCACCATCATATATAAATATACCAAATACAACCCAACAAAAGGCTGTGGCCGGCCTCAATCCAACCAGCACAAACCAATTACTGACCACGCAGGAGCCGAGCAGTAATTCAACTGGTGTTTCCTTGATTGATGAGAATGGGACTACCATTACGGTGGTGGGGCAAGCCACGGTTAATTTACCGGCAAAGGGCATAGTTATTTACATTACAATAAGCAATGCGCAAATATCGCCAACACCATCTCAAGCATATCAAGAAATGGTTAATAATCTTGATCAATTCATGGCTATTCTAAATGAGTTAGGTATTAACTACACCACATTAGGTGTTTCGCTTAATCCAGTGTATTCTCAACAATATGGGACCCAGCAAGTAGAGGGTTACTCTGCCTCATATGAATTAAAGATAATTATGATGAATCCCATTAATCAATCCCTCATCAGCGAATTATTGAGTAATGCTTCAAAATATGGGGGCATCGAGGTATCCATAAGTGCATTCATAAATCGATCAGAGTACCAGGAAGCAAGCATAAAGGCGATTGGAGCGGCAGTTCAAGTCGCCATGGACAAAATATACGAGGCGGCCACCACCTTGGGATATTCAAGAATACATGTAATATCAATACAGGAAAATGCATACCCAATATACGGACCAACCCCATACCTATATGCGATGGAGGCGGGGCCATCCCAATCAGTACCCATTAATCCAAGCTCTGCATCAGTCACAGCGACGGTAACTATTGAGGCGGTAATGAACTAGTCGCTTCAATAATCAGTTTAATAATCAGTTATTTTTCTCAGTGATGTTAAGTTTCTTTTTATCTTTATGTACTCTAGATTATTTGTTTTAAGGTAGAAGTAAGCCGATGAAGAGATGTCGGGAGATACTAATATTCCCCTAGGCCTCTCGCCTCGTTTCTGTGCAATATGATCAACATATCGCTTTAGCTGATTAACCGCATCCGGTCCTGCTTGAGACCGCTTCACCTCTATCACGACTATTCTTCCCGTTGAATCCCTACCCAGAATATCGATCTTCCCCACCCCAGTCTCAAATTCGCGCTCCAGCACAGTGAATCCTTGCTCTATGAAGTCGGGATTACTCACTAGCCAATCAACTATGTCAGACTCTGTGCCCACCACCTTATTATCAACATGCTCTACATCGAAGGAGCCCAGAAATTCAAGCTCATTAATGATGACCATAACTCTCTCCCTCGGCGACGACCTAATGCTTAGCAAGACTAAAGCATTGCCCTGTAGCTCCACGTAGAGCCTTGACCCCGGGGGATTCCATATGAGGGGTTTCTCTTTCTTGGATCCGTGGACCATGAATGTTCCATCTGGTTTCGTCATTATCAAATACGATCCAGCCTCAAGGCCGGCCTTTGCTCGTCCCTCATAATCTACACGCATAATAGCCTTAATTAGAAGCACAGATGATGGAGACCTTGCCCTGATGAACCTAGCGGCCTCCTCATTGCTGGGTTTAATCAAGTAGTTCTCCACAGTGAAAAGTTAAGGTAATTTAAATTAAATAACCTATCGATCCGCAGCAAAATAATATCTCCGGCCAATCATGAGGAAAATGAAGCCAGCAGGCTTAACAACCATCGATTCGTTTAATATCGATTCCATTGATTAATTTTTGGGAAGAGGAGAGGGATTAGAGTGACCGAGATGAACATAGTGTTAGCTACTTCCATAATTGGAGTCCCAGGAGTTTTTGGGCCTTGTTTATTGGAGTGGCTCCATGTGAACAGTCACGCTTCTAATTGATGTGAATTGTTTTCGTATATTTGTTTCAACGTTATTTGCTGCATTATGTGCCTCCTCTATTGAATAGCTATGGGGAACCTTTATCACTATGTCAACGGCATATCCATTGCCCAGATTCTTTAGCTTCACATCACTTACAATTATGCCTGAATCGCCAAGCGTACTAATTATTTTATGTGCCAAGGATGGATCGACACGATCAAGTAATGTATTTACCGATTCCTTGATATAGTTGCTGGCTAGGTAGAGTAGGTATGATGATATGGCTAAGGCAGCCATGGGTTCTATTAATGGAATATACATCGAGAGTACTATGGTTCCCACTATCATTAATGAATCAGCTATATCAGCCGCAGCATGCTTTGCTTCTAACATTAGGACCGGCTCACTAAGTCTTCTATGTCCAATCAGCAGGTAAACCATACGTGAAACAACCAATGCAAGTATGATTCCGACTATATAGAGAGAGATTATGGGCGGCTTCTCTATTTGGTTTCTAATTATATCCATGATAGCCTCATATATCAGGATAAATGTTGCAACTATTATAACTATTGCAACCGTGTACATGGCAAGGTACTTATATTTATAGTGGCCATATGGGTGATCTATATCTGCAGGTTTAGATGACATGCTAAATCCTATGTAAAGTGAGAACAATATTATCGAGTCAATTGATGTGTGGAGACCATCGGCCTCAAGGACTATGATATTCATGCTTATTCCCGTGATTATCTCTATCAGGGATACCGATAATGCTAGATACGTCGCATTTTGTATATACCTAGATGGGGACCCAGCACCTCTCGTTTTCCAGTCACCGTGTTCCTGATTACCCATTGCTCTCTTGAGTTGCATTATCCGATATCGGATATATAAACTTTAACATAAATGAAAAATCAATCGGTGCTTAATCACAGCCAGTACTGATGATAGTATACGTATACTATACGTATACTGACTTAATAAGAATAGGCAATCATTAATTATCTGGCGAGATGAGTTGTAATGATCATTACCTAATCCATTCTATCACGTGATCAAATAATTTACTGGTTCCCTCTAAGCCCACTCGTTCAGGGATCTTAGCTAAGTGCCTTCTTTCACCCATGCTTGGAAATAATTCCCTGAAGCTCCAATTGCCCCTAACGATTTTGGGTAAGTATGCTTTAAATCCGCACTTGATGCACTTGAGCTCGCCTTTGCCGGCGGACTTAAGGACGCTACCGCATTTAGGACACCTGGGATTACTTACCTGTGGGGATTCATTGATACTAAATATTGATTCTGCATATATTGAATTATCATTAATGCCGGGCCGCCGGCCGCCGAGAACCATCACGTAATTGCCTATTGCTCCTCCCATGCCTGTATGCCTATAAATAATAATAGACTCATTGTTAACCCTAATCAATGCATGCCCCTCCTTGCTTCTCGTAATGGAGTTTACATAACCGCTCACTGCAGTTGCTTGATATACCTTATTTCCAATTAATGCAAAGCCAGCTCCAGTTCCTTGATTGGTTTCATAAAGTAACCACTTAGGGTTTATTCCAAGTAAAAAAGTCAATACATTGCTGATATACATAACGTGAAATGGTGAATCCCCCCTTACGCCGAATAGCACTGGATCATTGGTGCTGGGGACTATTAGTGGCCTTTCTCGATCCATGTTGGCAAACGTGAATGGTTCGGTTAATTTGCTCAGAGTTCTAAGCATATCGGCATCTATGGGCGGCCGTTCCCCATCTCTGTATGATAATAATTCGAATGTGGATTCGCTTAAATCAGCCATTATTGCAGCTAAACCACCAATTATGCCTCGTCCACCCCACGTTAA
This sequence comes from Thermocladium sp., assembly GCA_049965935.1. Taxonomy (GTDB): domain Archaea; phylum Thermoproteota; class Thermoprotei; order Thermoproteales; family Thermocladiaceae; genus Thermocladium. Next base: position 8,546 of record JBMFVP010000014.1, on the reverse strand, counting down.
TGCATTAATCCTATTAGCCACCCTCTCCGCCACTGCCCTGGGAATAACATCACTTAATGCAGAGTAATAGAACCACTTCTCATCATTTACTCTGGACACAACTATGCCTGGACTGGTTTTAGCACCATGCACGTAGAATTTATCCACCACGCCTATACCCATTTCCAACAATTCATATGGATCATCTATCTCGACTTGAACCGCGACGGCTGCATTTCCCCTAGTCTTAAAGGGAACATATGGATTCAGCCTCACCAACCTCGGTAAACCAATAATGCGATCCTCGCTTCTGGTCCTCAAGAACTCCCTCAAGAAATTATACATTACAAAGGTAGTGCATCCCTGCTCATAATCATCCGTATCATCAAAGGCTATCCAGGCCTTGACACCCATCTATCAATAATACCTTGATTACAATATAAAGATTAGCTTGGTTGCTCTGAATGGCGAGATTTATTGCTCGTTTTATCAATAATTATTTTCAGGGAAGTTCTGGAGATCAAGCATTAATTAGGATAATGGAGGATCAATCGATGACCCGTGTTAATCTTTAAAAACTCTCCTATGCCTAACCGACTCGGGGGCCGTAGTCTAGCTTGGTCAGGGGGTTCAACCCGCGAAGGGTTGCCTGACAAACGCACGGCTTGGGCCCTACTATGTAGGCGGGAAATGGGCGGCTAACTCTTTTTGCAGTAAGGCTTGATCAATTTATATATATCAGTCACCCTAGGCCTATCTCTATAAGTCACTACAAAGTGGGGCAAGGTTTTCCAAGTTGATGTGGCCAGCTTCTCATTAACTAGAACTATTATGGGTATGTTAAGTTTCACGAGCTTCTCATACTTCCTCTCAATATACTGTGGCGACCAGTAACCCACTAATTCTATATATGCATCTCCCACCCTGAAGTCAGGTATAATTATGCGACCGCCCGCAGTTAGTGCCTCAGGCTCACGCTCCACTTGTCCACAAATAGAGGACAATCGCCTATAGAAATCCGCCTCTAAAAAACTATCAAATGAGACCTCCTCTTGAGGTGGAGATAATGGGAAATCCACCTCATCGCTTGACTCCTCGTAAATATGCGTTCCCTCGCCTATCTTGACTCTAGCAAGCAGCTTCCACTCTGCTCCAATGAGCATGGGCACTAACTTAGCCAGCCTAGTGCCATACCTATCCGTTTGTTTAAGGATAGAAACAGGCCCATCTATTCTCATCCTTATTCCGCCGACAACGCTTTCAGCAATATACATTAATCCCATTAATTTGGCTCGTCTAAGAAAGGCCTTGGCTTGTGATCCACTCATTCTCACCTCTATATCTATATCAATGGCCTTAAACAGCATGGTCTGCATCAATGATAAGTTATACTCCCGCCTCAACTCATCTGGACTAGGTTCCCTGAAATCAATTATTCTCTTTTCATCATCATATATCTTGAGGAATGCATCATCTAATTCCTGCTTACTCATTCCAATCCTACTTGCCACCCTCCCTAGAACATCATCCCTCTTCTCCGCATTTATTGGATAAAACTTCGCAGCCTCCCTGAACGCATCTAGCCTAGCCTTAATGAGGACAGCCTCATCAATATCCTCAAGCGTTAATCTATTCCTAAGAACATGCATTAATCCCCGCAAGAGGCGAGGATCCCCGCCCAAGTCCTCTATCAATGCATTTACTTCCCCAAGCTTCTTTCCAATGCTCTGCCTAAATATCGAGATGACTTCAGGCAATATCTCGGCCTCCGCTGCATCTATGTATCTCGGCCTCACTTGGCCCTTACTGAACCGTAGCCTCAATAAATTAAGTGGAAGCATGTCGCCTCGATGCCTCTCTCGTTCCACTGGTGACTACTTCATATATTTTGGCCTTACCTGGCTTAAGCCGTAGCGCCCTCCCAATCCTCTGAACATATTGCCGCTCACTTGAAGTGCCGCCTAGGATTATCACTAAATTAACGTCAGGCACGTCAACTCCCTCCTCCAATACCTTGCCTGTCACTATGGCCTTAACATCCCCCCTCCTAAACATGGACATCACGGCTTCCCTCTCCTCCCTTGGCGTCTCATACGTTACCTCCGGTAACAGTAACCTCTTGCTGACTTCATGAGATAAATCGCTGAGTTCAGTGAATATAATTGCCCTATCATTTGGATGCTTTCTCAATATTTCCTCAACTGCATCTAACTTGCTTGGCGCAGTCATGGCAAGCCGCCTAGCCTCACGCCAAGCCCGTAATGCCTCCCTCGCCGCCTTGCTTCGTCCGCTCATCTTAACCAATGCCTTAAAGTCACTGGGCCTCCTGAAGCTTATTCCGCTCTTCTTAATGAATTCCCTATACTTCCTCATTAATTCCCTGTACCGCCTTAACTCTGCATCGCTTAGGTCAACCTTAATTAAATTAGTCTCGAAGTCAGCTATATATAGTCCCCTAGCCTCCTCCACGCTTACCCTATACACTATTGGTCCAACCAAGCCAAACAGATCTTGATGAAGCCCATCGCTTCTCTCAGGTGTAGCAGTGAGTCCTAACCTATACATGGCTGGGGACAATTCAGCTATTTGCCTATAACCCTCGCTGGGCAAGTGATGAGCCTCGTCGAACACCAATAACGAATACTTATTCCCTAGCCTCTCAATTGATATATAAGCAGAATCATACGTCGTCACGGTTATGCATCCCTCTATCTTCTCGCCTCCATAATACTTACCAATTCTGGCATCCAAGTAATGCTCCAAAGTGTTAACCCATTGATCGATTAATTCTATCGTCGGCACTATCACTAGGGACTTTACCCTTAATGCAGCTATGGCTGCTATACCGACGTGGGTCTTACCCATACCCGTGGGCATCACTATTACTCCCGCTCTCTTAGCCATCCACTTATCAAGCGCTGTTTTCTGGTAGCTTCTCAGCCTCACTTCCCGCTTAACCTTTATAATGCATTGTTCCTTATCCATTACGTTATCCACATACTTAATCCCCATTGATTCTAAATATTTCACTAATTTGCCGTAATTAATGGCAAGAGTCCTGAATACGCTGCTTCTCTCGTCGAATTTCACATACGGCAAATCCACTTTCCCACCTTTTATTAACACGGTTCCTCTATCCCACTCGAGCGTTAACACTAAGGTGAAGGGTTTGCCATATCTTTATTTCTTTCGTTTATTGCCGCGCCTCACATGATTATAAAAGGAACGGCGGATCCATCCTTTAGGCAGGTAAGGGGATTAGGGCTCTTGCCCCATTGAAAATTTTATTAAGGAGTTATTGATCCCAGTTATATGGATGCCATTGTTTTGGCGGGGGGTTATGCAACTAGGTTAAGGCCTCTCACTTATACTAGGCCTAAGCCTCTTCTTCCAATTCTTAACAAGGAAGTAATTGATTGGATATTGGAGTCCGTCATTAAGTCAAATCCATCCAGGATATTTGTCTCGATTAGATATATGGGTGACAAGATTGAGCGTCACCTTAATAATAAATGGAATAATGCCTCAATAATAATAGAGGATAAGCCCCTCGGCGATGCAGGCCCCGTCTCATTAATAAATAAATTACATGGCATCAACGGTGACTTCACCGTGGTTAATGGAGACATATTCACCATGATAGACATGAATGATATGTTGAAATATCATAAGGAAAAAGGCGGATTAGCCACTATAGCATTAACGCCTGTCTCTGATCCTCGGCATTACGGCATAGCCGAGCTTGATGATAAGGGAAAGATAATTAGCTTCATTGAGAAACCCGCCACGGCTCAACGGTCTAACTTGGCTAATGCTGGGATATATATATTCTCTGAGGAGGCCCTACGGTACTTCCCAGAACCCGGAAATCAGGGAAAACTAGCCACCGATGTATTGCCCAAGATGCTGCGTGAATCCGATGTTTATGGGTATGTGCTGCATGATTATTGGTTCGATATTGGAACTATTGAGACATATATGGAGGCGAACTTCAAGGCACTTGAGAGATTCAAACCTAACGATCTTAGATTAATCGATGATAATGTAGAGATAGGGGAGGGAAGCGAAGTAGGACCCTACGCAATAGTACTAAGGAATACTAAGATAGGGAAGAATGTGAATATATCTAACTCGATAATAATGGATGGAGTCAGGATAGAGGCTGGCGCGCATATCGATGGTGCAGTGATTGGGCAGGACGTATCCATAGGTAAATGGGTTAGAATTGAGAAGGGAGTCACCATAGGCGATGGCACATATATAAAGGATCACGTATTTATTAATAGAAATGTTAAGATAGGCCCCTTCAGGGAGGTAAATCAAAGCATATATAATGAGGGAGATATACTGCTGTAGAAGAGTCTCTCCCTCATCCTTGATCGCCGTGATGAGTTGGAGTTTAGCAAAACTTATAACTTTGCCAGTGGTTGGCTTTAGTCATGTATCTTGTGCAAATTCCGCTTGTAGAACCGATAATAAAGTTCCTACTCGGCGTTCCAGTAATCGGTCCAATAGTGGAGTTCTTGATGTGGGAACCTGTTTTTGCGGTTTGGTTCCTGCCAGGCCTAGTTGGTCTCTTTGTGGTGCTCATATACACTATTTGGTGGGAGAGGAAAGCCGCTGGAAGGGTTCAGTGGAGGTATGGTCCTCTACAGATATCTAGGAGGACGGGAGGCATAATTCAACCCGTTAGTGATTTGATTCGTTACATGTTACAGGAAATAATTCTGCCAGATGAAGTAGATATGCCGTACTTCCTACATGTGCCTGTCTTGGCGTTCTTCGTGGCATTAACTCCCCTCCTCTTCCTTCCCGCCGGTCCTCATCTGATAGCCATCTATACCCCATATAACATATTAATAGTGGTAGTCCTATTATCCATTTTTAATTTAGCCATGGTAGCCATGGGCTGGGCCTCTAATGATAAGTGGGCATTCATAGGCACCGTAAGGGAAGCCTTGGTCTATGTGTCGTATGAAGTGTCATTTATGGCGTCGGTGATTTCCATGCTTATACTTTACGCTACTGCGGATCCATTTAGGGCTGTGAGTAGTCAATCAATGCTGCCCGGCGCATTAATGAATCCTGCAGCATTTCTCTTGGCCATAATAACAACCGCCATGGCCACCGATAGGTATCCATTCGAGATAGTCACTAACGAAAGCGACGTAGTTGCCGGTCCATTTACGGAGTATGGTGGATTAATGTTCGGATTAACAATGACTGTGACATATGAGAAGGGCTACATAATGTCGCTGCTTATATCGCTGCTATTTCTAGGCGGATGGAGTGGTCCATACATATGGGTACTGGGCGATTTATCCCCGGCGTTTTGGCTTGGTTTTAGGGTGTTTCTATTGATGATGTTCTTCTCATTCCTAAGAGCAGTTTATCCAAACTATAGATTGGATCAAGTGCTTAAGATAGGTTGGAAGACATTGCTTGCGCTTTCTGTAGTAAGCCTTATAATAAGCATGGCGTGGCGGGTGTTATAATATGATAAAGGTAACTGCTCCAAAATCCGATGGACTCAGGATAACTGCTTACCACATAGATGCATTGTTGACTGGACTAAAGGAATTGATAAAACCATCTAGGTTAACCATTCACTACCCGCTGGAGAAGCGCTGGACTAATGATAGGTTCAGGGGATTCATAATAAACGACATTGAGAAATGCATTTCATGCTTCCAGTGCGCATGGGCGTGCCCAGTGAATGCGATATGGATGTATAGAGCCCCAAATGGTAAATTCTATCCAGGCATAAGGTATGAGCAGTGCATATTATGTCATTTCTGTGTAGATGCTTGCCCCGTTGGATCGTTGCAGGGAACCACAATACATGATGTTGCGTTCCCAGATCTAGAGTCGACCGTGTATTTGCCGGAGGACATGGCGAAGCCGCCGAATGTTGTTGACGAGGCTAAATACATTGTTAAATATGAGGTTGAGAACGGTAACTTAATAATGAGGCGCATACCGAGGGGAAGCAAATGATTAAGTGCCCCTCATGTGGAAAGACATACTCCTCGGTATCATCGCTGGTCAAGCATGTAAGGCTTAAAGGAAAGTATGATTCAGTTCATGAAATGATATGGGAGGAGTTCAAGGCATTCGAGGAAACTTTAGGCGATGATTCGTATACGGAGACCGATGCATTCAGGGAGTTCCTTATGAGTAAGGGGCTCTTTAAGATACGGAAATGGTCGCCCATAAGTTAAGGCTCCCAAATGCCAAGGCTCAAAAATAATTAGGGCCTATTTTATTATAAGGCCAAGTAATTGAATCATCAGCGCTATTAACCCAAATCATCTAATCAAACAGCCTGGTATCATCACTCAATATTTTTAACGCTTGGATTACGGCTTTTAAACTATGTTGTTGCTGAGCGATGAATCGTCTCGGGACCTCGTTGGTTCGAAAGGAATAGAATTAATATATAAGGTCTTCCCAGATGGAGAGCAATACGTAAGGCTGCCGACAAGCGTTGCCGGTGAGCATGTAATATATGTAACTAGGGCCTATCCTAATCAAGATAGATCGCTGGTGCGGTCTCTACTAGTCATTAATGCATTGAAGGATTTGGGGGCCTCTAGGGTTGGATTATTCATGCCTTACATGCCTTACGCAAGGCAAGATAGGAGATTTCTAGATGGGGAAGCCATTAGCATAGATTATATCATTAAGTCACTGAAAAATGCTGGACTCGATGAATTATTCGTGGTGGATATACATAAACCAGAGGTATTGGAGAGAAATGGTTTAGGCATTAACCTGGAGCCTTTCCAAGCATACTCCAGCCTATTAAGCAACTTGAAGAATCCTCTAGTGCTGAGTCCTGATGTTGGCAGTCTCTGGCGCGCAAAGAAGCTTGCTCAATTAATTAGTGCTGACTTCGATTATCTTGAAAAAACTAGGGATAGATTCACTGGCCAAGTATCGATTAAGCCGAAGGATATAAGCGCGGCCGGTCGGGACGTTGTGATAATAGATGATATAATTGCCACAGGAGGCACTATAGTTAATGGAATAAATGCGCTAAAGGGTGAGGCACTAACGATACGAGTCATTGCTGCCCATTGTTTATTGTTGAATGATGCGGATCAGAAAATAATTAATGCCGGCGCGGCCGAAATCATATGCAGCAACTCAATACTAACTAATTACTCTAAGGCAGATGTGTCTCAACTACTTTTTACAGCCATTAAATAGGGGCTCCATAGCTAATATTGATCAAAGCTCTTTACGGTTTCAAACAAAAAATAATGCATCCATGTAAATAATGGCTGCGAAGAGCGTTATCAATGCCATTGGTATCACCACTTTATATAAGGGCGACCATTTTATGCCTCGCCTCAGCAAGGTTAGTCCTATGCCGCTTGATAAATGTAGAATGAAGAATAGCGCCAATGGGTCTATTAACATCAAGTGAAGCTCAAGCCCTAATCCTCGCGTCATTAATCCCAATGTGGCTCTAGATATTATATTGGAGGTAACGGGTCCAGCAGCGAATCCTGTGAAGCCCTCGCCTGCCGCTAGTGCTAGAAGTATCCATGCAGTCTCTCTCTGGAACTTGGGCGAGTATATGCTTCTTTCCAGGTCGGAGCTCAGGAAAACTGCCATTATTGGCAATACCAGCAACCCAATTAGTGGATTGAGACTGGCAATAGAGGAAGTTAATGTAGCTGCATATATTCCAATTCTATTATATATGTTTATGCCATTATTTACGTGCAACATCAGGATATCCCCTTGATTCCCAGTATCCCAAGTAATTCTCATCGGTTAAACTTATGCGGGTAAGCCATTTAACATATTTATATCCCCACCAACCCGGCACGGCTAGTCTCACTGGGTAACCATGTTGGTTCAGCAATAATTCATTATCGGCCTCATAAACCACCAGCGTGGTATCCTCCATGGCTTTCTCCATTGGTAGATCGCTTGTGTATCCATCGGCTCCAAATAATATAACCTTACTTGCATTGCTCATAGGCTTAGCCTTCTCAAGTATATTTCTTAGGGGTACTCCTCGCCACAAGACATTGGCCTTTAGGAAGAATGAGTCAGAGACGCATTGGATGGTATCTGGGAGCGACGTGGATGCCATACTCATTATCTCGCTTAGACTAAGGGCAAGGGGATTCTGTACTAATCCATCAATCATTAATCTATAGTTGCTCACATCAATGGTTGGAGTAGGCCCTATCTGAACTACGTACCATTGATTCAGAGGAGTCAATGCACTCCTAGATCCCTCACTAGGCATTATTAATTCGCTTAATCGATATCCGCTTGATCCGATTAGAGCGATTACTCCAGCGCCAAGCATTAGCTTAATGAATCTACGTCTCTCGCTTAGATTAACCATATATGTTTTTATCATTAATTAATAAAAGAGTTTTTCATAATTTATTAACAATCGAATTACCTCGAATTACTTAAAATGCATTACACATTAATGATCCGTTATGCAGAATTTATGTGTCTCTGACCTCCTCCCCGCCATAAATGGCGAGGGTTCCCCGAGGTCTAGAGGGTTACACCCCATTCACGGGCGCTACTCC
>JBMFVP010000013.1:0-34410 GCA_049965935.1 Thermocladium sp. | reverse complement strand
AGTCCCCCACTCTTCTCGGCCTCCATTACCCCAATTATGCCTGAGCGAATTATGGTAATTACTGTCGGTATCTCCTGTATTGGTATCTGCACCAGCACCGCTAATATCATGTAGCCAACGCCGATGAAGATCCAATTCCTACTGCTCCCCCATAATTTTCCCCGAAACGCGAGGTACGATATCACTAGGATCAGGAGGGGGTAAATCAACCCCAACAAGATTAATTCAATCACTCCTGAGCCTGGGCAGGCATGTTTTTAAGTTTTTAAGCGAAGGCGGCGCCGCGCAAGGCCCCATGCCGCCAATGCTATAATGACTAGAATAACTGCGAGCAGCAGGTAATTGGGGCGCCGCGAGGCGTGTGCTTCATCGTACCACGCTGCAATTATTAGGGCAACCCTCTTCGCGAGCGCGGGGTTATGAATTATGATGCCGATCTCCCTATTGCTGCTCAATGATGTTGAGTCCAGATTGATTGAGCCTATGTACGTGTACCCACCTATGACTATTGCTTTAGCCGTTAAGCCGCTCAATAATCGCGCGCCTAATTCCATCGATGCTGCCTGGTTCTCCTCATAATCATTGAGAACCACGTAGCGATGATCATGGAGAAGCACGGCCCCGAATTCCCCGGAGGATGGGTATAGCTCCTCCATTGCCATATACAGCGTGCCAGGTACGTTGAGGAGCCACCCAATGCATTGCGCGGAGTTTATTGGGGACACCACTATGCCGGGGTAATTAATGGCGATGGGCCTCCCCTCGTAGTCCTCAATTATCACGTTGGCTAACTCATGAGCCACCGTGGAATTACGTATCACTACATCAATCCCGAGATCCCTCGTTAAGCCATAATATGTGGGATTAATGCTGCCCAGCACCGCCGTCTCATTATCTATTATGAAGACCTTTGAGTGGGTGAAATCATAGCCATACATGAAGCGAATCCTGGCCCCCGATGAATTAAGCTCATTAATTATCGCGTCCTCACTGCTCGGCACGCCGCCATACACGTTTCCCGAGAGGACTATAGTGACTTCAACGCCGCGCCTCGATGCATTGATTAATTCATTGGCGAGGGGCCAGTAAGTGAATTCATACGCCTCAACATATATTGATGAATTGGCCGAATTAATGAGCTTTAGAAGATAGCTCGCATTGCTTGGCCCAATTAATAGGCTTAATTGATCGTTATTGATTGTTATGAAGCAATTGGAGTGAGCGGCGGCAATTGAGGCGGCCGCCACCATCATTATGATGATGATGATCAGGGCAGCCCTCATGGTTGATCCACATGGGGGCTCAGCATTACTTTCCGCCCATGCACTTGACTATGCCATTAATGGTGTCCTGCGCTATCCTCTTTATCATGGAGTCCATGTCCACGAATCTAGCCATCATGGAGAATAATCGCCCCAACTCGGCCTCAGCTGCCCAATCAATTATCGACGCGTTCCCCTCCTGCCTAATGGATAAATCAAGCGTTATCCCCAAGTTGCTTCCAACCGCTCTCCCCTTTATCAAGTACCTAACGCCTGATTCAAGCTGCATTACCTGTATCTCAGTGCTGGCCGTGACTCTCCTGAGCTCGGCGATGGGCACCTCATCCCCCAACTCAACCCGGAACACTACCTTAGCCTTCTCGCCCTCCACTGAGTAGGAAACCACGTTCGGTATGCATGGAGCAACCCTCTCCAGGCTGAGCAGGAACTCCTTGACCTCATTAATCGGCTTATCCACATTAAATGAGCCGCTGTACCTTAATGTGCTCGGCAAGAGTCACCACCCTAATCTAGCCCGCCCCTCGCGTGAGTACTCGCTTAGTATGGATGCATATGCCGCGATTCTCCCGTACTCATCATCGAGGCTATTGGCTAAGGCCTTAATGGTTGACTTAATGAAGGGGGAAGCCTTCTCGGCATAAGCGTAGGGATCACTGGGCAACTTATACTCCTTGGTGCGGGATGACTTGCTTGACCCAAGCATGCCGGCAACCACGTCCCCCACCATTTCCCCAACTAATCTACCCGTAGTGAATTTCCCGCCTATTATGGACACCATGTTGCTGGGACTCTCATGCCTCACCACGGCGAAGTCCCTCGTCGCCTCCCTCGCGTCGACGCCCTTCATCCTAATCAATGGCCTCACCGCGGCATATGACCGAATCGGCTTTGTTCTGGCGATGGCTGGAATCATTGCCGCCGCCTCCCTTGTTATTAGGTTCACATCCTCATCGCTTATCTCCACATCATCGGGGTCCTCCACTATGAGCGCCGTTGTTCCAGCTATTGAGTGGCCGCCATATGGTAGAACAATATCCCCATCGCTTGGGGGCCTCAACCTATTGATCACCCTCTGATTGAGGAGCCTCTCATACACTACCATGACGCCCATGGTAGCCATCACGTCAACGCTTATGCCGGCCATAGATGCAATGCGGGGGGCCCATGGACCCGCGGCATTAATCACTATCCTAGCCCCAATCCTCCTGGTTTCCCCACTCACGTTATCCCTAACAATCAATTCAGTCACTGCGCCGCCGGCGACGTTGATTCCCGTTACCTCGGCGTCCTGAATTATTAATGCGCCCTCGTCATGGGCAGCCATGGCTACGCTGCTCATTAGTTCCCTTGCCCTAACCACCTTATCGGGCACGCTTATAACTAGCTTGGCTTGTGGGGATAGAAAGGGCTCCTCCCTCAACATATCGCTCACGTTCTCCTCCCTATAATTAATCCCGGCCGCCCTGAGCGCCCTCGTGAATTCATCCACATAATTAAGATCCTCCTCGCTTATCGCCACGAAGAGCCCCCCAGTATTCATGACGTGGCTAGTCCCTATTTTGCTGATTATCTCATTCTCCCTTATGCACTCCATTGCGGCCTTCGGATCAGAGACAGCGTACCTGGCCCCGCTGTGTAGGAGTCCATGCATTCTATCGCTTGTGCCGCCCCCAATCGCCCCCCGCTCCAGGAGCGCGACACTGAATCCGCGAAGCGATAGGTCCAGGGCCGTGAAGAGACCATTAATTCCACCCCCTATGATTACGGCATCCAAATTCCCTGCTTCGGTTCTCATTCCTCTATGCCCCAGGAACCAGTATTTATGCATTAATAATATCTAGAACCACGGCGCAATAACTTAAAACTCAATGCCTCGGCTTGGTTTCGATGAGGATAACTCAATTATTGCCCCTCTGGTTCCTCCTATTCACCATAGGGTTCGGATGGTTCCTCCTAGCCCCCCTGGTTCCGGCCCTATCATCCATATTCAACATAAGCATAGGCGCCGTCATATTCATGATCTCCGAGTACGGCTTAATGATGGTTATTCTAGGCATACTGGCGGGCTGGTTATCGGCTAGGCTAACCATACGGCGAGTCCTAATCACCTCCGCCGCATTATCGATGATTGGATTAATCGGCAGGGCCTTTGCCGGCAATTACCCATCCTTCCTTCTCCTTCAAACCGTGGCGGCAGCGGCCTACCCTCTATCCCTAGCCCCAATAGGGGCCGTGGCGCAGGCGGTCTACAGCGAGCGGAGCCATGCAATAGTTGGAGCAAGCGTGGGCATCCTCTTCCTCGGGATGGCGGTGGGCTCCCTCCTGGGCCCCCACATGTTCCTAGCATGGGGACTACGCGGCTCCCTATACGTCTCCGGCGCATTATCCATAATTGCCCTAGCATGGATGCTCATCGGTTCAAGGAGTTACCCGACCAAGTACAGCAGATCATTGAGAGGCGTGTTCCAGGTTGGTATGCTGAAGAATTGGTACATTGGATTCACCGTGGCCTCATTATCGGTCATGTTCAGCTCAATAGCGAGCACAATGCTTGCCCATAATGGCCTACCCATAAGCGATGCATTAACGTATGGCGGCGAGTTCGGGGGCTTGGCGTTCCTAGGCTCAGCCCTGGGCGCAATAATTCTGCCAGCGCTCTTTGAGTACATAAATAAGGTGAGGCTAGGCCTAGTGACGACTAGCCTCCTCTCGCTCGCGTCAGCCGCATTGCTTAGCTACTACATGGCATACACCGCCCAGGTACTGCTCCTCTCAGTTCTATTCTTCATCTTCGGCTTCGTCGGCAACGCGTTCTGGTCAATGGCCCTAGCATCGGTTACAAGCTACGTTAAGGACCCGGCCAGGGCCGGCCTCGCCACATCAATGTACAGCGTAGCCACTAACCTAGGCGTCACATTCATACCATCGCTCCTCGGCTCAATGTTTCCCACGCATCAATTCATGTCCATAACGATAGTATCAACCATGATGCTGCTGGCGCTCATTGCATCGATATTCCTAAAAACAAGCTAAATATGAATTCCCTATTTCCTGAGAGAAGTGTTTAGATAGGTTCTTGCTTCCTCGAAAATGAATTCCCTATTGGCGAGGGGTGTTCTTTTCAGCATTTCGGCTAATTCCTGAGGGTTGAGGAAAGGAAAGTCATAATAGGCCAAAAGAGTCTTGGAAAAGAGGCCCGATTTGCTCTTATTTAGTACTACTCCACTCAATGCTCCTCTTTGGAGCCCCCTATGCGTTGGGGTTAGGACATCAAATAAGCGAATCTCGCTCACATCCGAGTAGTAAGTTACATTAACATGCTTCGCGTTTTGGGAGAAGGAACTAAGCTCGGGCTCAATGTCCTTCAGTGACTTGCCTAACTCGGCATCCTTCGCCGAAAACAGCTTGCCATTATACGTGCCATTCTTCAAACCCTCTAGGCGATCGGCGAAAGGCTTGACATTATTTATATCTCTTAAGAACTTCATGACATGCGTGCCACTGAATGTACCTATTTCCACATACTTTTTTGTTCCCCAAAATATTAGCCTATCATTGGTTATGATTAACTCGCCGCCCATTCCCCCTCCCTGCTCGTAATTCAGCACCCATGGCAAATGGTAGATCGCGGTCTCCTCACCCTCCATTTGATTGCCTCGCTTAAAATCATATTGACAAACTTGGCACTTCTTTTCATCATTTTTATTATCGTAACCACATCTAGGACAAACTACCAATATACTCTCCTCTATATTAATATTTTCTTGTGTATTTAAAACTTGCGCTTTACTAATTTATTTATCAATATTATAAAAAATCAACCCCTGGATTTAATCAATATTGGAATGCCATCAAGGAATAGAGGCATTATCTTCACTTGGAAAGACCAGCCTTGAATGCGTAAGTGCTAGTTACTTAGTTCAAGGAACCTCGCCGACCATCGTCCATGAATCTCCAGATTTATAATTCAGGGATCCCACACTTATGGGCATGGGGAGCTACATATTAGTGATTGATCAGGGAACAAGCAGTACGAGAGCCAGCATAATTGATTCTGGGGGGAACATGATTGGGTGGAGCAGTAGGGAGCATTCCCAAATATATCCGCGGCCTTCATGGGTTGAGCATGATCCAATGGAGATTTGGAGCAACGTTAAGATAACGATTAAGGAAGCCATTACGAACAGCGGAATAGATCCTAAGCAATTAGCCGCGATAGGCGTCACGAATCAAAGGGAAACAATAGTGGCCTGGAGCCCCATAACAGGATTACCGCTTCACAACGCGATAGTTTGGCAGGATAAGCGCACGACCAGCATAGTAGAGTCACTGCCTCGCCATGACATAATCAGCAAGACAGGGCTAGTGCCGGACTCATACTTTAGCGGGCCAAAGATACAGTGGCTACTGAGCAACGTGCCTGGGCTACGTGAGAAGTCGCGCCGGGGCGAGGCGTTATTTGGAACCATTGATTCATGGATAACGTGGAACCTGACCAGGGGCGGCAGGGAATTAATTAATGCGAAGGGCGGCGCGCACGTCACGGATTACAGCAATGCATCCAGGACCATGCTGTTCAATATACGCTCGCTTGACTGGGATCCCGACCTGCTTGAAGCCATGGGATCAATTGACCCAAGTTCACTGCCCCTCCCCTTGCCCAGCGGTTATTACTTGTTTGGATACACGGGGCCCGATGCAACTAAGTTAATAGGCGCCGAGGTGCCCGTCACGGGCATGGTGGGTGATCAACAAGCCGCTTTATTTGGGCAAGCTGGATTCGGGCGGGGAAGCATGAAGGCCACATACGGAACAGGCACGTTCGTGCTAATGAATACTGGGGAGGACATAGTGGAGCCTAAGCATGGATTATTATCCACAATCTTCTACTCCACTAAGCGGGGATCAGCCGTTTATGCATTGGAGGGAAGCATATTGATTGGGGGAGCGGCGATTCGTTGGGTGATTGATGCAGGCATCGCTAGGTCTACCCGTGAAGTGGAGGAGTTGGCGGGGCAGGTGAGCGGGAATGGGGGAGTCTACTTCGTGCCGGCACTAAGCGGCTTGGGGGCGCCGTATTGGGATCAATACGCGAGGGGAGTAATAATCGGATTAACGAGGAGCAGCGACTCAAGGTACCTGGCTAGGGCGGCGCTGGAGGCCGTGGCGTACATGGCGAGGGACGTGCTTGAGTCATTTAGGTCCGTGACCGGGATCGACGTGAGCGAGTTAAGGGTTGATGGAGGCGCCTCCAGGAATAACTTGCTGATGCAGTTCCAAGCCGATATAACTGGGTTAAGGGTAGTGAGGCCAATTAATGTTGAGACGACTTCCCTAGGCGCTGCATACATTTCCGGGTTAGCGGCCGGAGTCTGGAGGGATTTAAGCGATGTGGCTGGGCTATGGCGGGCCGAGGCCGTTTTTACTCCTAGAATGTCGATCAGTGAGAGGGAGCAATTATATCGTGCCTGGAAGGCGGCTGTGGCGAGGGCCATGGGTTGGGCCCGGGAAACTCCCTGGGTCTCGTCAAATACTGATTAGAGGAATGTACCTAATATCATGAATCATATATATCAATATATAATGTTTGTACGGTAAAAAGGCAATACTTATAAGCATTTATTTCAACTGCTAGCAGTATGAGTAAACAAGCTCACTACCCCAGTAGAGCCACGTATACCGTGGTCTCCGCGCTTGGGTACCTGTTAGATGGTTATGACCTCAGCGTGATAAGCGTCTTCACGTTCTCGCTAATTAAGTTCAAGTTCTTCCAGTATAATAGCTTCGAGCTAGCCTTCGTTACCGGAGCAGCATTGCTTGGCGCAATGTTTGGCGCATTGGTGTTCGGCCACTTCTCGGATAGGTTGGGCAGGAGGTACCTATACACGTTTGACTTGATATTCTTCGTGGTATTTGCTGCCCTCAGTGCCGTGTCCACCAATATAATTCAAATGATTATTTACAGGTTCTTCGTTGGGTGGGGAGTTGGAGCCGATTACGCCCTGAGCCCCGTCTACGCCACGGAGATGTACCCCACCGGAAAGAGGGGCATGGGGTATGGCTGGGTCTACACGTTCTGGAGCGTGGGCGCATTCATAGCATTCATGCTTGGCTACGTGTTCTACTTGATTGACCCAATATACGGCTGGAGGTGGGCATTAGGAATAGGCGCAGTGATTGCTTTGATTACAATAGTGATGAGGAGCCGCATGCCGGAATCAAGCCGCTGGAGAGTCGCCGTGAAGCCGAATGAGGAAGCCATAGCAGAGGCCAAGAATTTATCACACGCCACGGGCATGCGTGAGGAGGATATAGATAAGCTGGTGGATACCGAGAACAGGAAATTATCACACGTGAAGCCCGGATCCTTCCTGGAACTATTCAGGGGCGAGTACCTGAAGAGGACCGCGGTGGTTTGGGTGCAGTGGATACTCTATGATATTGGATCCTATGGGTTCGGCCTCTATGCGCCGTCGATAATCTCCATGCTTGGCTTCACAGGCGCCTCATCAATACTGATGTCGGCCCTACTATACATACCGGGCGCATTGGGCGCAATGGGGGCCGCATTCCTAAACGATAGGTGGGGCCGCCGCCTCCTACAGTTGCTTGGCTTCGGCTTCGCCACGCTAGGCATGGTGCTTGTGGCCCTCGGCGCCTTAATAGGCGGCTTAGTGGCCATGATCATAGGAACAATAGGATTAATACTTTGGTACGGCATGGGTAACCTGGGACCCGGGAACACCATGGGCCTCTACGCCATAGAATTATTCCCAACCAAACTTAGATCCACATCAATGGGCGGCGCCACTGCAATAACTAGGCTGGTATCATTCTTCAGCGCATTCGAGTTCCCCTACATAGCATTAACCCTAGGCAAGTTAACGTTCTTCGAGTTCCTCGCTGCAGTAACCGCGGCAGCCTTCGTGTTCACCATATTCTTCACCCCGGAGACCAAGGGAATATCACTTGAGGAAATATCCGTGGCCAAGTACGAGGGGCCAAGCCTGAGACCAAGGCTCAAGCTGGAGACGGAGAAGAAAGAGGAATAAACAAAATAATCAACGTAAAGGTCAAAGTTTATTTTTTGCATTTTCTTACGCTTCTATGTAGTTCTGACCTCCTCCCCGCCCCTAGAAGGGGCGAGGTTTTCCATCCCCTTTGAACCCCTAAACTTATAAGTTTCTTGAATTGTGCTTTATGTTTCTGCCTCTTTAGAAACGCAATATTTTTTATGGTTGGATAAATATAGGTATGCAATGTTTATAGTGGTGAAAATAGGGGGCTCCGTGGTACGTAGAGGCGTGGATCCCGTGGTTAAGGAGTTACCTGAATTAATTAGGGCTGGCCACTCATTGGTCTTGATTCATGGCGGCGGCTTCCTGGTCAATGAATTGATGAATAGGATGGGGTTAACTCCACGCTTCATCACTAGCCCCAGCGGCGTGGTGAGCCGCTACACTGATCTGGAGACTCTTGGGGTTTATGTGATGGCCATGATGAGGATAAATAAGGAACTTGCCTCCAGGCTTCAGCGGGTCGGGATTAATGTAATGGGGTTAAGTGGTGTAGATGGCGCCTTGCTTCTGGCTAGGAGGAAGGATAAGCTAATTATGGTTGATGAGCGGGGGCGGCAACGGGTCATTGATGGCGGCTACACAGGCAAAATAACATCAATAAACGCCGATTTGCTGAGGTCATTAATGGGGAGCGGCATTGTTCCCCTGATTGCCCCGATAGCCATGGATGGAGACACCAAGGACCCATTAAACGTGGATAGCGATCAAGTGCTTGAAGTGATTGCATCATCAATGAGGCCGGATTACTCTATTATTCTAACTGATGTTGAGGGGGTGCTGCTGAATGGTTCCCCTCTTCCTCGGGTTGATCCGAGGGATCCATCCATTCTCTCCATTGGGGAGGTAGGTGGTGGAATGAGGAGGAAGCTCCGCATGGCTATGCAGCTCGGCGGCAGCGGCATTAGGGTCATTATATCCAATGGGCTCAGGGAATCCCCGATATCCTCGGCGATAGGCGGTGCAGGCACTCATATTTATTGACCATACTTCACCGCTATTGATATATATCGTTGGCAATTGTTACGCAATATTTAAATAATAACGGTGGGGATATATAGAGATGCCGACCAATATTGCGTGTCAGGTATGCGGCGGCGACGTGCCCATTCCTGACGATGCATTGGATGGCGAATTAACCTCCTGTCCATCCTGTGGACAGAAGTATCAGGTAGTGATTCAAAACAATTCAATACAGTTAAAGCTGATAAATGTCGAGGAGGAGGACTGGGGCGAATAGGTGATTCTCATTGAAACAATACTTTTCTTTCATGACATTATCCGGCAAGACGAGAAGCTGCTGATTAGGGAATTAAATTACGCCGGCGCATCGTATAGGTTAATCAATGTTGATAATTACTTATTCGAGTTCCCCGGCAACGCGCAGTTGGGGCTGGCATTTCCCAGAACAATTAGCCAACATAAAACGCAGCTTGTGGCGCAATTAAATGAAGCCGTGGGCAATCGCTCCATTAACTCGCTTCGCTCCATAATAACTGGCAACAATAAGGCAGCAACAATGGCCGCGCTATCGAGACTTAACGTGCCAATACCTCACTCAATAATTGCGCACCCAAGCATTGCCACCAAGAACTTGGAGTTGAGTTACCCCCTAATCGTCAAACCCATTCAGGGATCGTGGGGGAGAATGGTTGGTCTAGCCAAGGATCCCCGGGACTTGAGCCTATTGATTAGGCATAGAGCCGAGGCGGGGAATGAGGCGATAATTCTTCAGGAATTCATAGAGAAGCCGGGGAGGGACATAAGGGTAACCGTGGTGGGGGGCGAGGCCGTTGCAGCCATATACAGGTACTCGCCGGGCAATGATTGGCGCACCAACACGGCTAGGGGAGGCAGGGCTGAGGCGGCTAAATTGGATCCAGAGCTGGAGGAATTAAGCATCCGCTCAACTAATGCCATTAATGCCTCATATGCCGGCGTGGATATAGTTGAGTCTAGGAATGGTTACAGGGTGCTGGAGGTCAATGTCGTGCCTGAATTCAAGAATGTCATGCGGGTGACGGGCATTAACGTGGCGAGGAGAATAGTGGAGCTACTAATTCTAAACGCGAGGAGGGGAGGATGATCGCTGACGACAAGAAAATCAAGGCATTGAGAGAGGCCCTCGAGATATACTCGCCCACGGACCACGAGGATGAGATGGGGAAATTCATGCTTGACCTGCTATCCAGCATGGGTGAATCCCCATACAGGGACGACGCCGGCAATGTAATAGCTATTAGGGGCAGCGGCCCCCCTGTCCTCTGGCTTCATGCCCATATGGATACTGTGCCGGGCTTCATTGAGGTAGCGATGGAGGGCGATAAATTAATTGGAAGGGGCGCAAGCGATGATAAGGCCCCCCTAATGGCGATGGCCTTCGCCTTCCTCGAGAGCAGCGTCGTGAGGGGCACATTAATCCTAACTGCCGTGGTACAAGAGGAGGGCGATAGTGGGGGCACGCTTTTCCTAATTAATGATAAATCATTGCCTCATCCATCATTCATAATAATAGGCGAGCCCACGGGCATAGATAGAATAGTCACCAAGTATAGGGGCAGCACTCGATTACGCCTAGAGGTTAGGACGCGGGGTGGGCACGCCTCTAATCCCGACTTCGACTCTAATGCTATACTGATAGCCATGAATGCGTACAGAAGCTTATCCGCGAGGCTTGGGGCTGGCTCCAGGTATGAGGATTACTTGGCGACGCCGACAATGATTAATTGCGGGGATGCTGGAAACGCTATTCCCAGCAAGTGTGAACTAGTCATAGATGTGAGGATACCGCCCGGCAAGTCCTGCAAAGAGTTAATGCATGCATTGAGGGAGTTAGAGTTGGGGAGCGGGGTTCGCGTTTCCATGGGTAAATGCACTGAGCCTGTTGAGGTTAATGTGTCTAATCCAGCTTCCCGCGCAGTAGCTAGGTCCATAATATCGGTGCTCGGCAGGAGGCCCATACTGGCAAGGAAGTGGGGCACGAGCGACATGAATGAATTACTCGCCCTCACGAGCAATATGGTTGCCTACGGGCCCGGCGACGGCTCGTTCTCCCACTCAGGCGAGGAGTATATTAACATAAATGACTACCTAAATTCAATAAAGGTTTATAAGAGGACAGTGGAGGAATTACTCGCCTAATCCATTAACCAGCGATGCCTCCAGGGCGTTGCCCAAGTGATTTATGTCCTCCTCATTGATGCAGAATGGGGGAAGAAGCCGAATAGTTGAGCCGCCGCCCACAGTGCTCGCGAGCACCCCAAGCCTCATTAATTCATTCACGTGGGGATCCCCCTTACCGCGAAGCTCTATTCCAAGCATTAATCCCGTTCCCTTTATTCTCAGTATTGCTCTGGACTTGATCTCCTCCAGCCTCCTCAACAGCTTCTTCCCAGCTTCAGCGGCTTTCTGAGGCACTTCCTCCTCAATCAATACCTTCACCCCGGCGGCGGCCGCCGCCATTACCAATGGATTACCGGCGAATGTGCTCCCATGCTCACCCGGCTCAAAGACATCGCCGAACCCCGACTTAACCACCGCCACACCTATGGGTAATCCCCCCGCTATTGATTTGCCCGCCGTGAATATATCGGGCTCAACTCCAAGACCTTGAAAGGCCCAGGTCCACCCAGTTCTCCCGAAGCCCGTCTGTATCTCATCTATTATCAGGAGGACCCCCCTCTCGCTGGTCACTTGCCGTAGGGCCCTCATGAATTCCGGCTTAGCCTGATTAATTCCCCCCTCGCCCTGTATGGGTTCCACTATCACTGCCGCCAAGTCCTCCGTGACTAACTTATCCACTTGATTAATCGCGTTGAGGGGAGCAAATCTCACGCTATAGGGTAAAGGTTCAAATGCCTTCCTATATTTCTCATTACCCGTCACAGAGAGGGCGCCAAGGGTTCTCCCGTGGAAAGACCCATTAAACGAGAGAAAAGCGGACTTGCCTGTGATTTTCCTGGCCGCCTTTAACGCCACCTCAACAGCCTCCGCCCCACTGTTTTGTAGGAAAACCTTGCCGAAGCCTGGAATAATGCTGCTGAACTTGGTTAGGAACTCGAGCCTCGCCTCACTGTACATGGTTAATGGAACCGTCACTACCCTGCTTAATTGATTCATTATGGCACTGACTATGCTTGGATTGCGGTGGCCCAGGAAAGCGACCCCGAACCCAGTATGGGCATCAAGGTACTTATTCCCAGATGAGTCCCACACGTACTGCATGAATCCGCGGCTAATGCTTATGGGCTTCTTAACGTAGTACTTAGCCATGAGTGAATCCTCAAGGTATTGATTATCGCTCAATGGACTCACCTCTTCACTGTATTAATTATGTGCGTAGCCAGTAATCCAGGTATATTCACGCCAGTGACGTGCATTAATCCCCTGAACTCCGGAACTGCATTAACCTCATTAATCAGCAACTCGTCGCTCGCCAGGAAATCCACTCCAGCATACTCTAAGCCAAGCAGTTCCACGGCCTTAGCGGCGAGCTCCCCCATGATTGGATCAATCCTCACTGCCTCCGCCTTGCCTCCCCTCGCCACATTGCTTCTCCAATCCCCATTGGGCGGCTTCCTCCTCATGCCGGCGACAGCTTCGCCGCCGATCACGAATACCCTGTAATCGGTGCCGTCCCCAATGAATGGCTGAAGCAGTGCTGGGCGAGAGTGGGGATCCAGCGATGATCTATGCTTGAGCACAAGCATCAGCTCCTCCTTATTCCTAATCATGCTCGTCATTCTTCCCCACGATCCTTGAATGGGCTTCAGTATCGCTGGGTAACTCGCCTCATTGGGCTCCCCATCCATAATTACGGTGCTCGGCGTCACGGGTAATCCGGCCTTCCCCAGAACCGCTAGGGTTAACGCCTTGTTCCAGGCGAGCTCCATGGCTTCCCCGCCATTAATTGTGGGGACCCCATTTATGTTCAGTATTCTGGCGATGAGGATTGCCTTCATGTGGCTCATGGTTCTCATGAGCGCCAGCCCAAATTGGCTCCGCGAGTCATGGAGGCGTAGCTCCATGTTGCCCATGTTTATTGGATTTATGGAGATGCCGCGGCTCGAGAATTCATGCATGATTAGTTTCTCTTCCTGCCTGGCCACGTCGTATATTATTGATATCGTTCCATGTGGATCGCTTCCCCATTAGGCGGGGGCCAAATATAAATATTTCCATGATTTTAAATAAACAACGTAGAGCCCCGGCACTCATAATTTGTAGCAATATTAATTAACTACCTCTATTTATGTAAAGCGGGGATATATTGATGGAACGACAATGACCGGAAACGCCGGGGCGGACCTATATCTAGTAATCGATAAGCTGGGTCCCCTCGAGCAACTCTTAATTAATGAATTGAGGAGCAATGGGGTCACGGTGGCCCCACTCCTATTAAGCAGCGCGGAGTTGGAGCAAAGCGATCACGTGGCCGCAATACTCATCAGCGATGTGGTGAAGGCGTACGCGGTTTCCGCATTATTTGAGAGGTCGGCTAATCCGCCTAAGGCATATGAATTAACCATGAATAGGCTCCTCCTGTATAGGGAACTCGGGGGCAAGGCTCCTAGACCAGTCGTGGCATTCACTCCGGAATCCGTGGCCACGGTGATTAGGGAGAGGGGGTTCAGGTACTTGGGGACCCTGGATCCAGCGATGGGACTGGATGGAGAGGTCACGGGGTGGGAGGGAGGTAAATCCGTGGCTGAGCATAGGTTATACATGGAGAATCCGCTTGCGCGGATAAATGTATTAATGATGGAGCCGAGGAACATAATTAAGGCCACGGTAATCGGGGGCAGGTGCATTAATTGCCTTGATTTAGAGGAGTTGGCCATCCTCGCCGCGGAGAGGGCTGAGTGCGTTTTCTGCGATGTCTTCATTGGGGTCAATGATGGGGCGCCGACTATTATGGGGCTTAATGCGTCGATTGAGGCGACGGCTGAGTCGGTGAAGCCATTATCAGAGGCATTGGTTAGGTGGTTGCATGAGTAAGAGGGCTTGCGTAATTGGCGCCAGCGGCGTGACGGGGGGTGAATTGCTTAGGTTATTGATTAATCATGGAGGCGTGGGCGTATCGTGCGCCACGTCGAGGGAACACGTTGGGGAATACGTGTTTAGGACTCATCCCAACCTAAGGGGTAGGCTCGGCATTTCCTTCATTGAGCCAAGCATTGAGTCAGTGCTTAAACATGATCCTGACGTTGTATTTCTAGCCCTGCCCCACGGCGAGAGCATTAAGTGGGTTCCCAAGCTATTGGAGGCTGGGTTAACCATTATTGATTTATCTGCTGATTTTCGCCTAAAGAGACCCGAGGCCTATGTGGAGTGGTATGGGTGGGAGGGGGAACACCCGTACCCCGACTTACTGGGGAGGGCGGTCTATGGGTTGCCGGAGCTGCATAGAAGCGAGTTAAGGGGAGCCAAGTTAATAGCTGTTCCGGGATGCATGGCGACTGCCTCGATCCTATCGCTGGCTCCACCGGCAAAGCTTCACTTAATTGATCTGGAGAGGATTGTGATTGATGTAAAGATATCCAGCTCCGGGGCTGGGTCCCAGGTCTCTCGCCTGGATATGCATCCCTTCAGGACGTACGTGGTGAGGCCCTATGAGGTGGCCCATCATAGGCACATAGCCGAGATAGAGCAGGAATTAGGGATAGTCAGTGGAGGAACCGTGAGGGTCGCGTTTACTCCTCACGCGGTTGACTTAGTGAGGGGAATACTTGCCACCGCCCATGCCTGGCTCAGCAGGGATGCCTCGGAGCCTCTTCTTTGGGGCGCGTATAGGTCAATGTATGGGAATGAGCCGTTCATTAGGATAGTTAAGGATCGGGCTGGGTATCAGCGTTATCCCGATGTGAAGTACGTGATTGGGAGCAATTTGGCGGATGTGGGGTTTGAAATAGATAATAGAATGGGTAGATTAATCATTTTCTCGGCTATAGATAACCTATTAAAGGGCGCCAGCGGACAAGCAATTCAGGACATGAACATAGCGCTGGGCTTCAACGAGACCGAGGCGCTGAACGCGGCGCCGCTGTACCCTGTCTAGCGGTTTTCCGAAATATTTATTAACTATAGTTGATTCATCGATCCATGGATAATCTGGAACGACGTTGAGAACCGGTAAAAAACCATCCAAAATAATCCTAGCCTACTCGGGCGGCCTCGACACGACGGTCGCCATCCATTGGCTTAAGAACAAGTTTAATGCAGAGGTAATAACGGTGACTGTGGATGTGGGGCAGGAAGATGATTTCGCGGAGACGGCGTTGCGCGCCGAGAAGCTCGGCGTCCTTAAGCACTACACAATAGATGCAAAGAAGGAATTCGCTGAGGGGCCAGTTGCGTCGGCAATAATGATGAATGCGTTATATGAGGGAGAGTACCCACTCGGCACCGCCCTGGCTCGTCCACTGATAGCTGAGAAGGTGATTGATGTGGCCAAGAGGGAGGGGGCTGATGCGGTTGCGCATGGAGCTACATCCAAGGGAAACGATCAGATCAGGTTCGAGGAGGCCATTAAGGCATTATCCCCTGAATTAAGCATAATCGCTCCCGCCAAGATCTGGGGAATGGATAGGGCAAGCGAGTTGGAGTATGCTGCAAAGCATGGGATACCGGTGCCCAATATACATAGTAGGTTCAGCATAGATGATAATTTATGGACCAGGAGCATAGAGGGCCATGAAATCGATGATGCCTGGACGGAGCCGCCGGAAGACGCATTTAAGTGGACGGTTAATCCAGCTAAGGTGAGGGAAGGCATTAAGCTAGTGATAGAGTTCAAGGAGGGAATACCCGTGTCAATCAATGGGGAGAGGATGGATCTCGCCTCGCTAATTTCATCCCTCAACAAGGTGGTGGGCATGCATGGATTTGGGCGCGTGGATCACGTGGAGAATAGGGTCGTGGGCTTCAAGTCACGGGAGGTGTATGAGGCGCCCGCGGCGCTAACACTAATACGTGCCCATAGGGATCTCGAGAAGCTCGTGTATACCCCCATGGAGCTCCGCTTCAAGAGGCTGGTCGATGAGGAGTGGACTGACCTAGCGTATAGGGGGTTATGGCATGAACCGCTGCGCATGGAGCTTGAGGCGCTCGCTAAATCAATGAATAAGTGGGTAACGGGCGCCGTTAAGCTAAGCATACAGGGAGGATTAAATATACTGGGACGCATGAGTCCATACTCCGGCTACAGCAAGGAAGTGGCGGACTACGCGACTGGGTGGTACCCAAGCAATGATGAGGCGAGGGGATTCATAGAAATGCTCACGCTTCACTCGCTCACGGCCCATAGGGCTAGGTGGGGTAATGATGTATCGTGAGGAGCTCCTCGGATCAACCAGCCCGGACGTGATGAGGTACACCTCCTCATATATGGATGATTCGGAGATATTTAGGGAAACCATAATCGCAATGATGGTTCACGTAAATGAACTCGAGAGAATGGGCGCCATTCCCTCAATGGATGCATCAAAGATAAGGCAAGCACTTAGGGAGATAATTAATGAGCCGGGAATACCTGGAAGTTATGAGGACGTCCATGAATACGTGGAGGCGCGGCTAATAGAGAAACTGGGACCCGTGGGAGGCTGGGTTGGCCTCGGTAGGTCCAGGAATGATCACGTCGCCACCGCAATAAGGCTGCGGCTAAGGAAGTTAATGCTAATGCTCGCCATTGATGTGGCTCGATTCAGGAAAACCCTCCTTGACTCAGCAATGAAGCATGAGGAGGACTTGATGCCTGGATCAACACATAAACAACCTGCTCAAGCAACCACCCTGGGCCATTATCTTCTGTACCTGGATGATTTAAGCAGGGACTTCCTCGGCCTATGGCTGAGCAATTATTGTATAGTGAATAAGTCACCCCTAGGCGCGGGGCCTCTTGCCGGCACAATCATTAACCCGGATAGGGCGAGGGAGGCCGGGGAATTAGGGTTCCTCGGCGTCGCGGAGAATACGATATACGCGACCGGCTCTAGGTACTACATGTTGTCAGCCGCCGCCAATGTCGTCACTTACCTAGTGGAGCTCAGCCGTTTCCTCAATAATATTCAAATGTGGCTGATGCCGCAAGTCTCTTATATAGACATAGAGAAGAAGCACCTAGCCACGAGCAGCATAATGCCCCACAAAAGGAATCCAGCAACTATTGAGGTGATGAGGGCCCGCATCGGGGAAGCCGTGGGCCACTTAATGGCCATGTACGCCATAATTAGGCCGCTTGAGGCGGGGTACGAGCTTGACCTCCAGGAAGCCACCAGGCATGCATGGTCCATAATGAGGATTGCGATGGAGGGGGTATCAATTCTCACGGACCTGGTGGCTAATCTTAAGGTAAATGAGGCAAGCACATCGAGGGACCTCTCCAGGTTCCCCATAACCGCGGCCGAGACAGCGGAGCGGGAATCCATTGCTTCCTCAACCCCCTTTAGGACAGTGTATAGGGCCATGGCTGAGAAAATCAAGTCAAACAACTTCACTGGGCTAGACCCGCTCAATGCAGTGAAGAGCAAGCAATCGCTTGGGGCTCCAGGCACATTGGGACCCAGCATAAAGGCCAGGATGGATGAGGCAATAAATGAGGAAGCAACAATTAGCGCAATGCTTAAGGCCGTAATGGATATCGAGGAGAAGATAATTGATAAACTAGACCAAAAGAAGTGAGGAAGCTTACTTCGATCGCCGTGAATCGCTGGCTCTGCTCATTAATGAATCGATGAATGCCTCAAGCTTCTCGCCTCTGAAGGGATCTCCATGCCCTGGATACACGCTGCTGATCCTCATGCCCCTCAGCCGCAATATGCTTCTCGATGCTTCCCCCGGATTTAGGCTAAATAATCGTGGAGGCGGGGCCGGCGATCCATGTCGGCTCACTACCGCATCTCCGCTGAATAATAAGTCATTCAGTAAATAGGCAGTGCTTCCCGGCGTGTGGCCCGGCATATGTATGGCTCTATACCCATTCACCTCATCTCCATCCATCACCTCAATATCTACATTTACCGCAGGCGCCCTCAATAGGCCTAGGATCGGCATTAGGGGAGGCGTGCGCGGCTTTTCCCTGCCGCTAATCACTGCAGCATCAAGCACTGAAGCCACTGATTTGGCCTTGGTCATCTCAATTATCCTCTTTAGGTAACGCACGTGATCCAAGTGGTAATGCGTTATGAGGATCATCTTCACCTCGATCCCGAGGTCCCGAGTCCCGGCAGCGAGGGTTTCAGGCTTTACCCCGGCATCTATTAATGTTCCATCGCTCACCAAATAGCTATTTGACATGCCCCGCATCAAGTGAACCTCCATGCAAGCCGTGGCTAATCGACGCATATTTATAATTAATCTAGATGATTTGTGGAGACTCAATTGGTTCAATAAATAATTTAAAATTTATATAGGTAGATGCTCCTCGATCGCTACATGGCTAAGCTCAGGCTGTATGTGATGCTTCAAAACATTGCCAATGGACTTGGGCAACCATTCATATCGTTCCTAGCGGCCGTGAGCGGCGCTGAGGGGCCTCTTCTTGGCGTAGTGTCATCGGCTAATTCCTTTTTTTGGGGCATTATTCAATTGCCGCTCAGCTACTCCCGGGTAAATGCCGGGCGACTCCTACTGATCGGTAACATAGTGCTGGGGCTATTTTGGGCAATGCTGGGCGCGATCGGCGGCATTAATCCAGTGCTGTACACAACCATATACATAATGATAACGGTACTGAACGGCGTTATATCATTCGCTTGGCTGCTAGTGATGGAGAGCCTCAGCAAGGGATCCAGGGGAAGAACATTAGCGGAGTACTCATTCTTCGGATCAATAGGAGGCTTAGCGGCAACCCTAGCGGCGGGCCTCTTCATAGGGAGAAGCTACGCGGCGGCATCATACGTATTCTACATAACGGCGATTATTCTAATGCTAAACGCCATAAATGTTGTGGGAATATCAATAGAGGAACGACCGCGCCTCCCCGGTCCATCCGCGCCTCCCCGCTTCTACCTAGTCACAACGCTGTTCGCCATGACTTGGTCATTTGCTTGGCCCCTCTTTCCATTGGCTCAAGTTTACGTGTTCAACATGACTACAACGAATGTGGCCATAATATCCGTGATAGCGGGCTCATCAACCTTAATTCTACAGAGGCGAATCGGCTCCATTGTGGATAGGAATAGGAGGCTCATGATGTTTCTGGGAAGGCTTGGACTAGTCACATTCCCCCTTGCCTACGCCTTATCGCCGAACGTGTATTGGCTTTACGCGGCTAACGTTATGGCTGGATTCACTAACTCAGTCTCCAACACCGCATACATGGCTTACCTCTTCGATAATGCCCGGGACAGGAACAAGGCGATAGGCATGTACAATGCAGTATATGGGGCTGGAACACTCCTTGGCTCCGTTATGGGGGGATGGGTGAGCGCGGCGATTATTCCATACCTAGGCATGAGGAGGGGGCTTGACCTACTCTTCACTGCAGACGCCGCAGCACGTGCATCGGTGGCAATACTTTACTTGACGCTAAATGATAATCAACTCAAGCCAACGGCTGCTGCAGTGGTCAAGCCATGATTGAGCACTTGGGCGACATTGTTAAGGTTAGCTTCGGGGCAGAGCTAGCCTCATTATCGACAACAATTATGGGAGGGGGGTTAAGTAGGGCTCAGGGAGCGATATTTAAGACAGTGCCGCGGGACTTCAATGATGATCCAGATAAGGAGGCGTTTAGAGCCATCTCCAGGGTCGGCGGCGGTTCATGGATTGTCTTCCTAACGGCGGTGGACGTTAATTTAGCTGCAGTAGCCGAGTGGAGCCATGGGTTCACAGTGGCCACGGCGGGCCTTGAACCGCCTGCCTGCATTCACACAATAAATGTATTGACAGTGGCGAGGGAGGCGCTGAATCAGGAGGGGCTAGTGGATTTATTTAGAACGGTTGTGGAGGCGAAGTCGCTTGCCGCCGTTAAGCTGGGCCTGATGTGTGGCAATGATGTGGCCGTGGGAACGGTGTCCGATGCCGTGGCTGTGGCTGCCATTCTTGATGAGGGTGGAGCACGATTCGCTGGTCCAGGCACGGCAATAGGCAGAGCCGCGGCATCAAGCGTGATCAATGCAGTAATAGATGCCGCTATTAGGTGGGCCGCATCCTCTGGAGCCGCGGAGGCCGGCTTCGTGGATGAGCCTCACATGTCGAAATACATGCTATTGATTAGGCAGGGATTAGAGGCAAGTAGGGCCAAGTACGTTAATTACTTGACCCAGCCCTAGGGCTGTATTGCTATAAATAATGGGGGTAAGAGTGGTTACTCTTCTTCCTCTTCATCCTTGACCTTATCTGCGGCTATGAGCATGGCGAATCCAGCGAATATGAGTGCTGCTCCAATTATTCCGGCGTAGAATGCGTTAACCCATAGCCCAAGCCTGAGAGTGACTGTGTAATTGCTTCCAGTGTACATGCATGCCCCGGGCCCCAGTATTGTTACTTCACCGCTGGGCGGCAGGGCGCCGCTGGATGTTAATGGCGTCACGGGTATGTAGTGGCCATAACTTATTATCGTTGATCCATTTAATGCGGATACAGTTACTTGCGCGGATATGGGGTACCTCTCTATTGCGCGGTTCGCCAGCGACTCATTAAGTGGATTAATGATTATGCTGCTCAGCAAGTCACTGCAGGTCCTCGCATTTATGTAACTGAAGGAGTAATTAGTCATTGAGTGAGCCTCATAGAGCAGTATGGCGGCCACGATCAACATGACAGCGCTTAATGCAATCAATGCTCTCCTCATTAATATATAATGCTAGAGCGGTTCTTTTAAGTCATTGCATCATGTCGGCGATTCTAGTACTGATCCTCAAGCCCATAGAGGCGTTTGATTTTATCATGCTTGAAGCGTTATTATTGTTTTCCTACGGGGAGTACTTTCAGGCGATACAGTTAAATTGATTAAATTAAGGCTGAGTTAACGTGAACAAGGAATCCATTAGTAAAATAGATAAGGCGAAGATATCGCGCGCAATGCGTTCCATCCTTGAAGCCATAGGGGAGAACCCGGAGAGGGAGGGATTGAGGGATACGCCTAGACGCGTTGCGGATATGTATGAGGAGTTACTTGAGGGATACGAGAGCGAGGTTGATTATACCTGGTTCACCGAGTCCACGGATCTAGTGGTAATAGCTGGAATACGGTTCTATAGTCTCTGCGAGCATCATGTTCTGCCATTTATGGGGCTAGCCCATGTGGCGTATATTCCACGCGGCAAGGTGATTGGCCTCAGCAAGATACCGAGGATAGTTCAGAAGTATGCCCGGCGGCTTCAGATCCAGGAGAGGATGACTCATCAAATAGCCCAGGAAATAATGGAGACAACCGGCTCCCCTGACGTTATGGTGATCACGGAGGCATATCACCTCTGCGTGATAATGAGGGGCGCAAAGAACACGGCGGGAATGGTGTCCCTAGGCCTAAGGGGCGCTTTTAAGACTGATAGGGAATTAAGAGAGGAGGTATATGAAATGATAAATCCCTATAGATTACCTAAGTGGGTGCTCTGAGGGCAATCTAACTGAGGGGGGCTCCCTATCCGTTGCTATCCTATTAGCCGCGGCGAATGCCGCCCTAACGTTCTTTGGTAAACTAAACATGTGCATGTGGGTCTCGCCATCATAATACTTCAAGCTTCCAGTTATCGCCCTGCTCACCCTCGCATCGACCTCGCTTGATTGTAATTGCTTGGGGTCAGCCTCATCGCTGGCGAATATGAATCCCCAAGGCGCATCGTATGACGTTACGTAGGCGCTATATGGCCTAACCACCCTGAATACTGCGCTTATGGTCTTATATATGGAGGCCATCACGTCTAGGGCATCCGATGTATTGGCGGCCTGGGTAACCATCACGCCCCCACTCCTTAATGCATTCTTAACGGCCCTATAGAACTCAACGGTGTAGAGTAGACTGGCTGGCCCACCCTCCATGGGGTCAGTCGCGTCTATTATTATTGCGTCGAAGCCGCTCGTTGTTCCCTCTATGTATTTTCTACCGTCTCCTATTATCAATTTGAACCTGGGGTCCCCAAATGCCTCCGTCCCCATCTCGGGCAAGTACTTTCGAGACGCGTTCACTACCTCCTCATCTAGATCCACCATAACTACCTCCTCCACGGTTCTATGCCTCAACGCCTCCCTGGCGGTGGCGCCTTCCCCCCCGCCTATTATGAGGACTCGCCTAGGATTGCCGTGGGCAATGAGGGCTGGATGCACTAGGGACTCGTGGTATATGAATTCATCATATAGGGTGCTCTGGACCTTGCCGTCAAGAACTAGTCCGCGCCCGAGATCCTCGAACTCCACCACATCTATTCTCTGGTACTTGGATTCCCCGCTATAGTAAATCTTGTTGACTCCTCGAACGTGCCAACTAGTTGGCGATATGAATTCAATGAAGTAGCTCCCCAGCTTGCTCATTTTGCTAAAACTCATGGATTGAGGGGCTTGTGTCCCTTTATAAGCATGGCGACTATAGGGCGGTCTCCATGCCTTAATGGAGGCGCGTCGAAACAATGTTCAATTCACTTTCGTGGTAAGTTTTTTAAATGGGGCGGTAAGGCGGTTTATAGTGATTTGATTGTCGACGAAGGTGCCCGTCAGGAAGAAGATATTGGAGGATAATAAACGGAAATGGATGATAAAGGAGTACCTAGAGTATAGGTTAGCCAAGTCAGGCTATGTCGATGCAACCATCCAGAGAATGCCGATTGGATCACGCATAATGATCAGCGCAGAGCATAAGAACAGGATAATAGGCAGGAAAGGCGCCATAGTTAAGGAACTAAGCGAGCAATTAAAGAACAAATTCGGCCTGGATAACGTCATGATAGATGTGGTTCAAGTACAGGACCCGCAGCATAATGCGAAGCTAGTGGGGCTAAAGATAGCTAATGCCATGTCCAAGGGAGTCAAGTTCAGGCGCGCAGCATTAGCAGCGCTTCGGCAATTAAGCGATGCCAAGGGCGTGGAAATAGTGATAAGCGGAAAATTAAGCAGCGAGAGGTCCAGGTTCGAGAAGTACGTGCGCGGCGTCGTATATAAGTCGGGAAACGATGCCTCCACTAAGGTGCAGAGGGCAGTTGTTTGGGTACTACTTAATCAGGGCCTCTTCGGCGTCAAGGTGAGGATAATGCCGCCGGACGTTGTTCCAAGCGATAAGATAGAAATAATTGAGCCGGAGAAGGTTGAGGCCAAGCCTGAGATAACTGTCCAGGGTGAGGTTAATGAGCAGTAAGCAGAAGCTGAATCCAAAGTACATAAGATCGCTCTCCCCCGAGGAAAGAAGTAAGTTACTTAATGATTTAACGACGGAGGTCAGGAAATTAAGGGCTCAAGCTGGAAAGGGGGTAGTGGAGAACCCGGGCCGCCTAAGAACGGTCAGGAAAGCAATAGCCAGGATAATGACCATAAACCACGAGGAGGAACTCAAGTCGAGGCAGCGCTCCTCATAATGCTCAATTCATGCATGGCTCTTTCCCTATCCTTCTGGCTCAACTTAGCCCTAAGCACTAGCTCCTCCAATGCATTAATTACCTCCTCTGCCACTCTCCTATTCACTGGATATGGAACTCCATCCTTGCCCCCAATCGCGTACGCATACTTGAATGGGTCATAGGGATGCGTCACTGGGTCGTTCAGCGATGGAGGGGCACCATATATTAGGTCACACACTAGGAATAGGGCCCTCGAGACGCTTGGGCTAACTCCGCCCAGTAGCGCCTCCTCTAGGCTGCTTGGCTTTCTTGCTGCAGCCTCCTCCATTGCCTTAATGCCCCTCTCATTTATAGGTTGATAATAAATAATCCCGCTGTCCCTGGAAACTGCTCCAAATGATCGCCCATAGATCCAAGCATCAATGCCGCCGCGAAGCATTGATTGGGCTCTTCTATAATCATTGATTAATTTCCTGGGATCTTGGTTAAGCAGATCCAGAATTAGCTTCCTAGTCCCCTCCTGGCTTTCCTCGATCACGTTAGCCGCGTTTCCCTTTACTCCAGCCACGGCGGAGTGGGGATTATTGATGAAGCTGCTCGGCTCTACCCAGTGATACCTCCTCGCGAATCTAGTGGCAGTGTTCATTCCCTGCTGGATCACGGCCCACCGACCATTCCTGGTAACTATCATTGAGTGAATATATAGTTGATGACCATCCAGCAGAAGCGATGAGTCGACCCTGGCCGCTAATCTGCTTGCACGGATTAATCCATCTATATCTATATCGAATTCCTTCCCCAAACTCCTTAATTCACTCGGTGTCGCAGTCGCCATCCTACCCTTGCCCCCCACCACCGCTAATCCATCATCCGGCTTCAGCACTTGCCTCAGTATCGATATCAACACGGTGGTGGAGCCGCTTGAGTTCCAATCCATTCCTATTATGTTGCTCAAGCCCTGGAACCAAAATGGATTCCCCAACCTCTCAAGCAGGACGTCCTCTCCCCATTCCATCAGCATGACGTCTATGACTGCGCGAGCCATCCTCTTCATTATGGGCAATAACCACTCTGGCACTTTGCCCCAGTGAAGCGGTAAATCAGCTGCGCCAATCACTGCTGTATGCATTGAATTCGCATTAATATTTATTTCAGCTAAGAAAACACATTAATAGCAGCGGTTCGCTGGGTCTTCATGGATGTAGAGGAGAAGTTGACACTGATAATGAGGTTCCCAACGGAGGAAGTATTGACGGGGGAAGAATTGAGGCAGTACCTGGAGACGGGTCACCAATTGAGGCACTACATTGGCTTCGAGATATCGGGTTTCGTTCATATAGGGACGGGCATAATAAGTATGAGTAAATTAGTTGACTTGCAGCGGGCCGGCGTGAAGGTGTCGATTCTATTGGCTGACGTGCATTCATGGCTTAACGATAAGCTCGGCGGCAACATGGATGCAATACAGCGGGCAGCCATGGGTTACTTTGGGGAGACCCTTAAGAAATCCATTGAGGTTTTGGGAGGCGATCCCGGCGCCGTCGACTTTATACTGGCATCCAACATGTTTAGGGAAAACGAGAATTACTGGTATCAAGTGCTGGACTTGGCGCGTCAAGTGACTGTGTCCGATGCGAAGCACAGCCTAACCATTATGGGCAGGAAGTACGGCGAGTCAGCTAGGCTTGCCTGGCTAATATACCCATTAATGCAGGTGGTTGACGTGTACTCGCTGGGCACGCATATTGCCCAGGGCGGCATGGATCAAAGAAAGGCATACGTCCTTGCACGCGATGTTTGGGATAAGATTAGATTGATGCCGTTAAGGCTAGGCGATAAGAACGTGAAGCCGATAATATTGCTTCATCACTTAATTCCAGCCCTCAATATAAAGGGAACGGAGTCCAGGGAGGAGTTGTCCGAGGCCAAGATGAGCAAGTCAAAGCCGGATACCGCTCTTTTCCTGCATGATTCGCCGGATGAGGTGAGGCGGAAAATAAGCAACGCCTATTGCCCAGCGAAGGTCGTGGACGGCAATCCAGTGCTTGACTTGGCCCGCGTCTTCTCGTTTAGGGAGTCCAGGCAATCGCCGTTCATAATAGAGAAGCCGCAGCAATTCGGCGGTGGAAGACTGGAGTTCTGGACATTTGAGGAATTGGCTAAATCCTATGAGGCGGGATCAGTGCATCCATTGGATCTAAAGAAGGCGGTTGCGGAGGAGGTTGTTAAGGCAATGGAGCCATTTCATAAATGGTTCACAACGGGTCCCGGTGCCTCGTTGCTGGAGCAAATGAGGCAATTAATGCCACGCTCCTCGACTGATCATTGATAAGCCAAGTCCGATCTGGTTAAGTCTATGAATGCCTTATCAAGCATTGAAACGAGCCAGGAATAGACGACCAACTTGCTTGTCTCTAGGTCAGCATTACTTACGCAATTAATGGGGACGCTGATGCTTATTGGATCGCTGTATTCATGATCGCTTACCACGGCTTGGACTTGAGGCATGGTGATGCTGCTCGGCGCGTCCCAAAGATCAAGGGGCCTCTCCAGAGGCGTTTGGCGGCACTGGAATAATGGCTTTCCAAGGCTTATGGATGAGCCGTAGATCACCCCATCGCTGGCGAGGAACCCGATCACTAGTTCGGTGCCGCGAGGTATTTTGGGAATCGACGCATTGATCAGCGTAAGCGGCTTTCCATTACTTATTAATTTATATGATTGCCCTAAATCTATGACCGTGGCCCACGGCAAGCTCTCCAGCGGAACCTCATACGTGTTTCCCCGCTTGACTGCCTTAAATACCCTGACAAGCTCCAGCTGCGTGGCGGAGTACATCTTGACCAGCATCTGGAGGTTCCCTATGGCGTACTGTCTCCGATACATGTGGAATCCTTAAATAGAGGAGCCTCGGGAGATTTATAAGTGAAACTAGTAAAGGCAACATCGCCGGATGAATTAATCAAAATAGGCGTCACACCCAAGGTGGGCGTCATAGGGGGCTCAGGCCTATATGATGCCGATATCTTCAGCGAATCAATCGAGGTGCAGATGCATACTCCATATGGGTTCCCAAGCGATAACCTAATCATCGGTAAATTACTTAATTCATGGGTTGCCTTCCTGCCGAGGCACGGCAGGGGACACAAGTACCCGCCCCACAAGATACCTTACAGGGCAAATGCCTGGGCTCTTCGATCCATTGGGGTCTCCTCCGTGATAGCCGTTAGCGCAGTGGGTAGTCTGAGGCAGGATTATGCGCCGGGGGACTTCGTTGTGCCGGATCAATTCGTTGACATGACTAAGGCGCGGGAGTACACATTCTTCGATGGGCCCCGAGTTTGCCATCCACAGATAGGGGTGGAGCCATTCAACAATGAGTTGCGTCGACTACTCATTGAAACGGCATCTAAGTATAATAAGGTTCATGATGGGGGCTGCTATGTCTGCATAGAGGGGCCCCGCTTCAGCACTAAGGCTGAGTCCAGGATTTGGAGGGATGTTTATGGCTGCGACATAATAGGGATGACCCTTGTGCCAGAAATAAACCTCATCAGGGAAATGGGCATGTGCTACGCATTGCTTGCGTTAGTAACGGATTACGATATATGGGTTCCACATCAACCGGTGACCGCCGACGTGGTGGAAAAGACAATGGGGGAGAAACTTGGATTGGCCAAGAAGGTCCTGGTGGAGGTGATTCCAAGGATACCGGAGTCCCTGGGGGAGAAGTGCTCAAGGGAAATGGAGAATGCTTGCATTTAATAATCAATATAAAAATTTTCTTCCTTACTTGTTTAGTAGGTGCTTAAACATCTCCACTGCTATTTTATGATCTATATTAATATAATCGAGCAGCATCATATAGAGATCAAACGGTAATGCGCCCGCCAGCAGCGTGCGGGCCAGGAAGAATTTAGCTGCATCTGCTCCACAGGCCTGGGCTGCATGCATTCCCTGAAGCGCGGCGAATACCGCGTAAATGCCTGGATTCACGTTGTATTGGGTGAATATGGATATTACTGCATCCGCGTATGCCTCAACGTTGGGGGCGGTGGTTAGTTTCCTGCTTGCTTCCTGTATTTCATTGAACTTGGCCGCCAGGGCCTGCAGCTTCTGCGTGAGTTCAGGGAATATTCTTCCAGTATCGTTTAATGCATTCATGGTTATGGATGCGTAGTTCTTATTTATGCAGTCGCTTGGCTTCACGCTTAATGCTATTGTTATTAATTCAGCCGCTTCGCGCGCCCCCTCTACTCCAGACATAATGAACACTAGCTCTCCAGTATTATTAAGCATTAACTAATGGAGCCACTAATTCCATGTGTTTTGGCTTCAATTGCATCAATATTATAATGTTTATTATTGTAACGGCATTGATTAATATATAGTGTTTGTATTTTAGGTAAGAAGCGCTTAAAGACCCTCAAGCACTAGTCGCTAATCGATGAATGTGGAGTCAAGAAATCCGTTCAAGGAAATGAATGGCATAGGGCTATCCTTTGCCCATATAAAGGTCTTCTTCACTGCAGGCATGGGATTCTTCACGGATGCGTATGACTTATTCATAATAGGCGCGGTCCTCGACGTATTCAGCAAGGCCAATATACCCGGCTTCGACATAGGGACGAAGGTGCTTGGAATGCCTCTCTCAGGGTTCCTCGGCGCCTCAGCCATATTTACCGCAATAATAGGCCAACTACTATTCGGCGTATTGGCCGATAGGTTTGGCAGGAAGAGCGTTTACGGCATAGAGGCAACGCTAATGGTGATTGGGGCCCTCTTATCGGCCATTTCGCCTAATATTTACTGGCTAATAGCGTCTCGTCTATTGCTGGGCCTAGGCATAGGCGGCGACTACCCAGTCTCATCAGTGATAATGAGTGAGTACGCCAATACCAAGGACAGGGGCAAACTAATAGCGCTCGTGTTCTCCACGCAGGGCATAGGCTCATTAACGGCTATACTGGTCGGCGCCCTCTCCGCATCAATACTGCCCCCCAGCATCTCATGGAGAATAATGCTGGGCATAGGGGCTCTCCCAGCATTATCCGTGATATATCTAAGGCGCAAGATACCGGAGACCCCCCGGTACGCGCTGCTAGTGAAGCGCAATAAGGCTGAGGCCGAGAAGGCGGCTGGACTCCTTGGCGCCAAGCTGAGCGGTGAAGCGACTTCCCGCAGCATGCCGCTTCTCGAATTCATTAGGAGGTACTGGTTAACTCTACTAGTGACCGCTGGGACTTGGTTCTTAATGGATATAGCATTCTATGGTTCAGGCGTGTACTCCGGCCCCATAGTTTCCTCATTCATACCCATAAGTTCCTCGCTCCCCGCATCAGTTCAAATAGAGAGGCTAATTCTTGAGGCTGGGTTACCATTCATAGTCGGCTTACCGGGTTACTACCTAGCCGTTGCCTTAATGGATAGGCTGGGCCGCAAAAACATTCAATTAATTGGATTCACGGGCATGGCTATCCTCTACCTAATTGTAACCGCAATAATGGAGACGAGCGGAACCAAGGTAATAGGCTTCCTATTGCCGGCCAGCCTATCACTATCGCTCTACGTGTTGACCTTCTTCTTCATAGATTTCGGCCCGAACACCACCACCTTCGTGATACCGGCGGAGGTGTACCCAACCAGGTACAGAACGACGGGCCACGGAATATCAGCAGCGGCAGGGAAGGTGGGTGCAGCCATCTCAACCCTCCTCTTCCCCACGCTTGAGTTAAGCATAGGCATTCATGGCATAATGCTCATATATGCGGCGGCTGCAGTAATGGGCCTCGGCCTAACGCTTCTATTGAAGGAACCAAAGCAGAAGGACTTGGAAACAGTGGCAGAGGAGGAAATAGTGCCCATCAATTAGAAAGATAATTTATCAAAATTAACAATTCCAATCCTCTTCCCATCCTAAAGGATCAATCTTATGTGACATCATTGGCTGAATATAGTCTTTACCTCGCTCCACGCCATGGGTTCCCCCTTGTCCTCCCCAATTAATCTACTGGGGCCGGGGATGAGCTCAACTAGTTGCTCCGCTAATATGGGCCTAGCCCTCCTATCCATCTCAACTAATTTATTTCTAATCATGGTCGCCGCCCTCCCCCTCTCCACATTGCCTGGGCTAATAAGGACATAGATATCGGCAAGCCGCCTAATTGCAGTGGGGGGAGCCGAGACCAGCCGCGCGATGTTGCCATCAAACCTAACGCCAACTCCAAGCCCCAGCTCTACTCCCCGCACCCAGTTTCTTTCTCCGTAAATCATGAAGCTGCCCCTCCCAATGTACTCCCCCGCAGGCGCTTCCTTGCTTACCCGGTCTCCCTCCACGTAGAATACGTCGCCGGCCATTGCCCCCATGGACCATAGGCGGGAATTCGAGGCAGCGAATGAAGCCACCTCAATGGCCTCCTCCGGAGTCACCTCACTGGCGCGTAGTACGGTGGCGGCCGCGCCAGGTATGTCCGCATGGAAAAAGAGGTCGCGGGGGCGCATGTATTTCTTGACTATTACCTCGTTTTGATCGGCATTCTTGCCCGCCAACACTCCATGATTGTTGAGGGTAATGAACCACTTAAACCGCTCAAACCACTCCTTCTCATACACGATCCTCACGGAGTCCCTGAACCCGGTCTCCCGAGTCGCTGCCTCCACATTCAATTGATTTAATTTATCCTCCAGTTTCCTAATCGTCTCGCTCGCTGCCTTAGCCTTTCTCTCGGCCTCCTTAGCTGCCTCGAAGTACCTTGACGCAGCATCGCCAGGCGACTCACTTAGCCCCAGCTCCACTGGCTCCCCATCTATAACGGCCTTTAATGATCGCTTCACCTGGTCAAAACCGATTATAGTCAAGTTACTGCTCCCCAATTCCCTCAACCCACTTAAGTCCCTGGCCGCATAGAGTCTTCGCGCTGCATTAAGCACTTCGCTTAATTGGTACAGGTTCCTCATTATCGCCTCCCCCGCCCTTCTATATCGTTGAGCGGCCTCCAGGTTATGGGCAACGGCCTCCCTCGCCTCCCTTATACTGGACTCAAGCTTAGCCGCCTCGCCCCTAATAGTCTCAGCGGCCTTATTAGCCGCTTCACGCTCCTCAAGTCTCCAGAAGTACTCATCAACGGCCTCATTAAACGTGTTGAATCTGATCAATTCTCCTCCTATTGACTTGAATGGTATGGGCGACACGAAGGCTGGTTCCCCATTAATTACTTGAATAACTGGTTCCCTGGGGCCCATAACGGCTAAGGCAATCATTGACCTAAATTCCCTCCACGCAATTAATGGGTCACCGCAATCAGTCCTCACGCATAGCTCCGACGCCAAGTCCCTCCCAAGCCCCAACTCCCTTCCAAGCGATTCCCGCTTCACGTCTAGAAATGAATCCGCGAAGCGAGGATCCCGGAAGAACCGGGGAGGGGGGATATAGGGCTTCCCTGGGACTATTTCTCGATCCTTTGATCTATAGCTGTGGAGAACCCACTTAACTATGCCCTCCCTCTCTAGCGCTATATTGAATGGGTTAAGAAGCTCAATTATGAGCGAGCCGCAATCCATCTCAATCCTCAGTACCCTATCAAAGAATGGAAGCAGAACCCCACTTACTCGACACCCATCAATGTATTGCCTAAGGGGGCTCGGCTCTATGTTGGGCGGTACTCGGGCAGTGATGCTTACCCTGCTTCTCGACGCTATTATGAATGACTTATCCCGGCCCCCCACTCTAATCAGCAATGAAGCGCCGGCGGCATAGACCTTATCAATGGGTCTCCCAATGAGCGACGCTAATTCGCTGGCGATGGCCAGTAAATCAAAGGTCGAGAGGGAGGTCTTCATTGTGGCCCACGCCCATTAAGCGTTAAAAGCCTTTCCACGCGGTCCACATTGGATCTACACGCATTGGCCAGTTAAGGATATATACCGCAGCAGCGCTTTGGTTCTCGATGTCTAATCAAAAGGAGGGGAATGAGGAGGAGAAAAAGAAGTTATTGATCCCATCGTTCCTAACGGCGGACGTGTTCAAGAAGGAGCGCAAGGCGCCAATGGAGAGGCGATTAAGGCTTAGGCGGAGAAGTGATGTGGATGAGGGGAAGGCCCTCATGAATCCGAGCACCATGAAGGAACTAAACATAACTACGGAGATAGAGACCGTTCTAGTGGGTGGGGGAGCCAGGGAGCGTAAGTACGTGTTTAGGGTCACCGCTAAGGAGGATGTGCCGCCCGGCGAGGTTTGGTGCAATGAGGAGGAGCTACGGAAGAACGGCGTTGCAGATAACTCAATAGCCACAATAAGAGCCCACCGGAGGGAGCAGGATAGTGCTTAAGGGCGTGCTAAAGGGAGACACCGTAATAATAAGCGATCCGGAGGAGGCGCGTCAATTATATGCATCCGCGTTTTACGGTAAATTCATTGGCCTAGATAAGGTCAAACCGGAGGAGGCAAAGAATGCTACTGCCCCGCTTCACTTATCGATACTGGACGCCGTTTACCTAGTGGAGCAGGGTAGACTAATTGTAACTAGGAGCAATGGGGTCCCCGTGTCCCTGGATGAATTAAGGAAGGCGCTGGAGCTAAGGTTCAGCGATGCCGCCACCGTGTATGGAATATATAAGTTCTTCAGGGACCGTGGATTCGTTGTGAAGAGCGGATTAAAGTTTGGGAGCCTATTCGCCATATATGAGAAGGGGCCCGGCATAGATCATGCGCCGATACTCATTCATTACCTGGACCCAGCAAGGAATATAACTGCGCTAGACATAACTCGCGCAGCCAGGTTAAGCCATAGCGTTAGGAAGACATTCGTCCTCGCCACGAGGGACATTGATGACCTATTCTTCATAGGGTTCGAGTGGTGGAATCCCTAATCATTGATTGCCCCTCTTCCCAAGTATGTCAAGCCATGGATTCTCCCTCATGAATTGAGGAACATCGCCGGCGCCAGTAACGGTGGGAACCGGGTTCTCCTGGATCTGAGTCTCTTCCTGTCTCTTCTCCTTGATGCTGTCCTCGGAATGCTTGCTTCGTTCCTCGAGCTCCTGGATCCGCTTCTCTAATTGATTTATCTTGTCCTGCATTGCCCTAATGGTTCTCTCCAGCAATTGAAGCTCCTCGCTGTTTATGGCCGTGGCTTGGGGCGTGGCTATGGGAATGCTCGGCAGAGCCTCCCTGACCTCCTCGTCCAGCACTATGACGCCGATTCCCAGCTTCTTCATTAATTTTCCATCAATGAAGTTAAGGATCGACCTATCTATGGCCACATACATCTTATTGAAGCCGCCGCGATTACCGGCCAGTTCAGCCACTTTCTTCGCTATATCGGCCTCGTTCGGGATATCCACGTGAATATACCTATAATGAACGGTGTTATTGCCATCCCTACAATTAACGTAGTCAAGCCCCCTCTCCACTATCTCTAGCCCCCTCTCCTCCGTGAGCCACTTGATTAACCTATCCATTTCCCTCTTGAGAAGCAGATCCAGCACTGCCTATTTCTCAACTGGACTCTATAAAAACCAAACTATTGAGGCGAGGCGCTGGTTAAGGTTGCCCTAACCGATATGGCCTCCCTCATCGCTGCATCCCTAAGATCCTTCTCTGCAATGCTTGAATCGCCTACTACCTCCACGGCTGCCTGATACAGCGTCGTGGATTGCCAAGTCTCCTCCGCGGTTACCCTAACCGATTTAATTAATGGATTACTCATTAACCTCCTCCTCACCTCCTCCTCGAACTTGCTTATGGGGATCGAGACCGGCAAGTCAAGCCTAACCCTAACCATTCTGTACTTGGCCTCATCGTGGTTTATTATCATTGCCTGCACGAGGACAGAGTTCGGTATTCGAATGGTTATTCCCTTATCATCGATGATGGTCGTATAGAGAAGCGTCATGTCGGTCACAACCCCCGTGAACCCATCCGGCATGCCTTCATGTGGATACATGGTTCTCAGGACGCCGTATTGCCAAGTCACTATTGTGACTCTATTGCCCGGCTTAAATGGTGATGACAATATTATAATGATGCCGGCAAACACGCTTGAGAGGGATTGCTGCACTGCGAGACCAAGAATCAAGCCCACAGCGGTTCCGCTGAAGGCGGCCACGGAGGGCGTAACCCTCACGAACTCCACCGCTAAAGCTATTAGAACCCCACTAACTATGCTGAGCTGAAGCAGGAACTTAATTATTGGTCCCCTCCGCGGATCACATGCATAAACCATCTTAGTAACCTCCCTCCCGGTTTGCCAGA
Source organism: Thermocladium sp. (assembly GCA_049965935.1). GTDB lineage: Archaea > Thermoproteota > Thermoprotei > Thermoproteales > Thermocladiaceae > Thermocladium. The sequence goes on along the minus strand of JBMFVP010000013.1, from coordinate 311 downwards.
ACGCCGCTGCACCAACGGCAATCGTCAGCGTCAACCTAATCAAGTCCTCATATGATGCATACTTATAGAGGAGGCTCGCCTTAAGCGCCTCATATATCACGTAAATTATTATGCCAGCGCCAATTACCGGCACCCAACTAATCACTATTTTATTAATTAATTTACCCATTCCAGCGAAGCCATGGCACTCATCACTCATGAGGACCGAGACCACTGATCAAGTTATAAATGTGTCCAATACTTGACCACGCATCCAGCTAGGCATGAAACGAAAGACTTTAAATAAGGGGCTTCCCCGAATCATTGAGGAG